>JAHYJE010000025.1 GCA_019429105.1 Syntrophobacterales bacterium | reverse complement strand
TTGCTGTCCTACGCTTAAAACTGACTGTTACCAATCAGCCTCCAAGGACTCGCTACCCGGTGGATGGCCTTCCTTCCGGGGCGGGACTTTCACCCGCTTGATTACGCGACCTTGCCCGGCCGCACATATGAACCCGTCCCCAATTACGCTATTTATCACGGAACTGCATGTTGTAAAGGCGGCAGTATTCCCCCCCGCAGGCCAGAAGGCGCTCGTGGGTTCCCTCTTCCTTGATCATGCCGTTGACCAGAACGAAGATGCGGTCGGCGTTTCTGATCGTGGAGAGGCGATGGGCGATGACGAGCGTCGTTCTTCCCTGCATCAGGTTGTCGAGCGCTGACTGAACCTCGATCTCCGCTTCGGAGTCGAGGGAGGAGGTCGCTTCGTCCAGGATCAGGATCGGGGCGTCTTTCAAGAGCGCGCGGGCAATCGAGATCCGCTGTCGCTCGCCGCCGGAGAGCTTGGTTCCCTGTTCGCCGATCAGCGTGTCGTACCCCTCCGGAAGACGCATGATGAAGTCGTGGGCATTGGCGGCCCGGGCTGCGGCCACGCTCTGGTCTTCCGTTTTGACGATGTCCCCGTAGGCGATGTTGTTGCGCACGGTGTCGTTAAAAAGGATCGTCTGCTGGGTCACAATGGCGATCTGGCCCCGGAGGGATTCGATCGTCACATCACGGATATCGATGCCGTCGATCGTGATTGCCCCGGAAGTTACGTCGTAGAAACGGGGGATAAGATTGACCAGTGTCGTCTTGCCTCCTCCGCTCATCCCGACAAAGGCGACTACCTCGCCGACCCGGATGCTGATATTGATGTTTTTCAGGACGGGCGAGTCCTCGTAACGGAAACTGATATCCCGAATCTCGATATTGCGGGAAATGCGGGGTAAGGGCTTCGCGGCAGGGCGATCCTTGATCTCTTCTTCGAGATCGATGAGCCCGAAGACCCGCTCGGCGCCGGCGATTCCCTGCTGGATCGTGTTGTTGACGCTGGTCAGATGTTTGACTGGTTCGTAGAGCATGATGAGCGCGGTCAAAAACGAAAAGAAGGTCCCCGGCGTCGAATTGCCGTGGATCACCTGGTAGCCGCCGTAAAAAACAATGGCTGCGATCCCGATGCCGCCGAGGAATTCCATGAAGGGGCTGGAAATGGCATTCACCGAAACCGCCTTCAGGTTCATCCGGAAGAGGCGTTCATTTTCAACGGAAAAGCGTTTGTTTTCATATTCTTCCATGCCGAATGCCTTGACGATCCGGGCGCCGGAGATGGCCTCCTGCAGAAGCGTGGTCAGGCTCCCGAGGGTGATCTGCATCTTCGTGGCGACCTGCCGCATCCTCTGTCCGAACTTGGCGATGGGATAGACGGCAAGCGGAAATATGCACATCGCAATGATGGCCAGTTGCCAGTCCCGGTAGAAAATGACGAAAACGAGGCTGACGAGGGTAAAGGAATCCTTGAAAAGCGAGGTGACTGCCTCCGACACCGCCCCCTGAACGTATCCCACGTCGTTGGTGATCCGGGACATGAGGGTGCCGGTAGGATTTCTGGTAAAAAAGGCGAGCGACTGAAGCTGAATCTTCCGGTAGAGGTCGGCGCGCAGGTCGGTGACAACCCGCTGACCGATAAAATTCATGAGAATCGTCTGCAGGTAGCTGCAAGCCCCCTTGACGATGTAGATCAGGATAACCCCGAGCGGTATCCATTTGAGCATTGTCGCGTTTTTCTTTAGAAATATCTCATCGAGCGCCGGTTTTACGAGAAAGGCGAGCGCGGATGTGGTCGCGCCGACAACGAGCATGCAGAGCATCGCAATGAAAAATTTGTAAAGATGCGGTTTGGCCAGTCTCAGAAGTCTTTTGAATATGTCCAATGCTTGTTATCCCTCTTGCAGCATCGCGCAGGCGATCTGCGCCGTTCTTTGCGAGGCGCCGGGGGCGCCCAGCTTCCCGCGCAAGGTCATAAAAGAATCCCTCATCTCCTGCCTCACTTCTTCGTTGACTATCAATTCCTTCACCTCGGCGGCGATCCGGGCAGGGTTGGCATCCTGCTGGATCAACTCCGGGACAACGGCCCGTCCGGCGATCAGGTTTACGAGGCTTATGTAAGCCACTTTTATAAATCTTTTTCCTATTTCATACGACAGCCCCGATATTTTGTAAATGACGACCATCGGCACTCCGAGGAGCGCCGTCTCCAGTGTGGCGGTCCCGGAAGCGACAATAGCCGCATCGGCAAGGGCAATCGCATCATAAAGATCTTCCTCGACAACCTGGACCGGCACGGAAAAACGGCGAATAATGTCATGCACATAGGATAAAGGCAGCGTCGGAGCCAGCGGCAGGACAAACTGCACGGGGGAGATCATGTCGGTTATGATCCGGCAGGCCGCGAGCATCTCCGGCAGCAGCCTCTCGACCTCGCTCTTCCGGCTTCCGGGGAGAAGCGCGATTGTTACCGCCTCTTCTTTCAAGCCGAGGCGTGCGAGCGTCTCTGCGCGCGGGCGGAGTGTTTTTACCGCGTCCAGCAGCGGGTGCCCGACAAAGGCTGCATCCACCCCCGCCTCCCGGTAAAATTCCTCTTCAAAGGGCAGAATTACCACCATTTTGTCCACGGTGCGGCGAATGGCATTGATCCGGCTTTTACGCCAGGCCCAGACCTGGGGGCTGATGTAGTAGAGCACCTTTATCCCCAGTTTGCGGGCAGTCTTTGCCAGCGGCAGATTGAAATCGGGATAGTCGATCAGGACAAGCAGGGCGGGCGGATCAAGCTTCAGCGCCGCCTTCAGCCCGCGCATCACTTTCAGGACGGCGCCGAGTTTCCCGATCACCTCGGTCAAACCCACGACGGCCATCTCGGCGACGTCGGCGTTCAGTTTGACCCCTGCGGCCTCCATATTTTTTCCCCCCACACCAAAGAAGGAAAGTTCTGGCAACAATGCGTGCATTTCCCGGACAAGGTTGCCGCCGTGCAGATCTCCGGACGCCTCGCCGGCAACTATCATCACCGTCTGCCCGCTCACGGCGTGGATTGCCCCTCCCCCGCCGCTCTGCCCCCGGCAAAAGCGGGGGCGAGTTTTGTAAACATCAAGCTTCGGTTGCGGCTGCAGGCGATCGCGTCGTTGATGCGGAGCGCCAGCGCCAGCGCGTCGCGCCCCTCCTTGCCCGAGACAGGCGGGATTGTCCGGTCCGCCACCGCCCGGACAAAAGCCCTGATTTCCTCTTCGAGAGGGTCAATGGCCTTGATTGCAACGTGATTTTCGATAATTTCTATTTTTCCTCCGGCATCTACCTTGCGTCCCAGCGAGACGAGCGTCCGTTTGCTGAAATCAACCGCGTGGTATCCCTCAACCCCGAAAAAACGGGTTTTCTGGAGCAGTTTACCCGTTACCCGGCTCGCGGTTATGTTGGCGACGCAACCCGAAGCAAAAGTAAGCCGGGCGTTGGCGATATCGACCTTGTCCGACAGTACCGAAACCCCGACCGCTTCGACGGAGGTAACCGGGTAATTTACAAAATGAATAATTATATCGAGATCATGCACCATCAGATCGAGAATAACGTCCACATCCGTACCCCGTTCGAAAAAGGGATGCAGCCGGTGCGATTCGATAAAGAGCGGCGCTCCGATTACCTCCCCCAGGGCGATTATCGCGGGATTAAAACGCTCGACAAAGCCCACCTGCAGGATCAGTCCCCGGGCATCGGCCAGGGCGAGAAGCTCGTCGGCTTCCTCAAGAGTGGTCGCAATAGGCTTTTCCAGCAGGACGTCCACCCCCGCCTTCAGAAAAACAGAGGCGACTTCATGATGGCAGGCGGTCGGGACGGCAATGCTGACCGCGTCAATCTTTCCGACCAGCTTCCGGTAATCGGTAAAAATTTCGCAATCGCAGCCCTCCGCGGCGCTGCGGGCGCTCTGCTCCAGCACATCGGCAACCCCGATGAGGCGGCATCCGGAAATTTGCCGGTACTTTTGGATATGATAGCGGCCGAGATGTCCGGCCCCGACAACGCCGATTCTGATTTCTTTATCAACATTAAACTTCGTTTTATGAACATTAAACTTCGTTTTCATAACTTCAGCGGCAGATTCCCCTTTCCGATTTTCGGATAAAATCAACGAAGAGCCTTATCTCGGGAAGAGCGGGAAGTTCCTCTTCAACCCTTTTGAGGGCGACCGCAAGCAGCAGCGAGGAGCGAAAAACGATCTTGTAAGCCTGCTTCAAGGCGGCAAGCGTCTCTTCGGAAAAACCCCGCCGCCGGAGACCGATCTGGTTCAGGCCGTAGAGCTTGGTAAAATTGCCGGAGGCAGTAACATAGGGGGGAATATCCTTGTTTACCGCCGAGGCGCCGCCGATGATGCAGTGGGCGCCGATTCTGGTAAACTGGTGCACCCCGGTAAGACCGCCGATAATGGCGTAGTCGTCAACGTGAATGTGCCCGGCCAGATTGGCCGCATTGGCCATGACGATGTTGTTGCCAAGCTTGCAGTTGTGGGCGACATGACAGTACGTCATAATCATGTTGTTGTCGCCGACGATCGTGACCCCGATGTCGTCGCTCGTGGCGCGGTTGATGGTTGCATACTCCCTGATAATGTTGTTGTTTCCGATCACTACTCTCGTTTGCTCGCCCCGATATTTCAGATCCTGCGGATCGCCGCCGATCGAGGCAAACTGGGATATCCGGTTATTTTCCCCGATATCTACCTGGCGTTCGATCACCACGTGGGAGGCGATGCGGGTATTCCTGCCGATATGGACATCGGGGCCGACGAGGCTGTAAGGACCGATCTCGACGCCTTCGGCAAGGGTGGCATCGGGCGCTATGATTGCGGTTGGGTGGATCTTCATCAATTCTCCTTAATCGTCTTTTCTTTTTCCAGGGTGGCGACCCTTTTTTGCAACTCGGCAAAGGCCGCCCGCAGCTCCGGCAGCTTCTGCAGGGAGGCCTCTTTTTTCAGCCATTCCCTATAAGGCAAATGCGGAACACCGCCCACAATCTGCCCCGGCAAAACGTCCTTGTGAATTCCGGTGCGGGCGGCGGCCATCACCCCGTCCCCAATCCGGATGTGACCAACTATTCCCGCCTGACCGCCGATGACGACTCCCTTTCCCAGTTGCGCGCTTCCCGATATGCCGACCTGGGCGACAATAACCGAATTCTCGCCGATCACGACATTGTGGCCGACTTGCACCAGGTTGTCGATCTTGACCCCCCGCTGGATCCAGGTTCGCCCGAGGGTGCCGCGGTCAATCGTCGAATTAGCCCCGATCTCCACATCGTCGTCTATCTGGACGTATCCCACCTGGGGGATTTTTCGATTTTCCCCTCCGGGCTGGGCAAAGCCAAAGCCGTCAGCGCCGACGATGACGCCCGCATGCAGCACAACCCGGCGTCCGATCAGGCAGCGGCGATAGATGGTTACCCCCGGGTAAAGGATGGAGGCTTCTCCGACCGCAGCGTCTCGACCGACAAAGACCCCTGGATAGAGTACGGCCCCGGCCGCAACGCGCGCCCCCCGTCCTATGTAAACGCCCGGGTAAAGAGCCGCTTCCGGAGAAACATCAGCGCCGGCCTCCACGCAGGCGCCTTTGCTGATTCCGGCCGGTTCCTCTTCCTCGGGGTAGTACAACTCCAGCAGTTTTCCCAGAGAGCTGTAAGGGTCGCCGACAAGCACGAGATTCTTCCCCGGGCCGAGGGTTCCGGGGGCGGCGATGATCCCGTCCGCCTTCGTGGTTTCGAGCTTTTTACGGTATTTCGCGTTGGCGATAAACGTTATATCGCCCGGGCCGGCCTCGTCGATCCCGCGAATCTGCTCGATGCCGACGGAACCGTCTCCCTGCAAGCTGCCGCCCAGAAACGCCGCTATTTCAGCCAGTGTCTTTTTCACAGCCCAACCGCTCTATTTCTTCGGCTTATAGGTTTTGTCGAACTCGTCGATTACCTGTTTCGTCAGCAGATTCTCCTTGGAAAAGTAAGGCAGCGGGATCTGGCTGATATCGACGATCATCGTGAATTTCCCCTTTTCCCCGAGGGCGCGAATTATTTTAAGTATTTCAGGAAGTATCTTCTTCTGCAGGTCCTGCTCCTTGCCCTGGAGCTCTTCGTTGGAATCCTTTACCAGCAACTGGTAGTCTCGGACCTTTTTATCATAGTTCTTTTCTTTTTCCTGCAGGACGTCCGGTTTGAGGAGCGATTTCTGCTTGTCTAACTCTTCCTTCAGCTTTTTCAGCTCGTTTTCCCGCGCCTGAATGGCCTCCTTGCTCTTTTCAAATGCCTTTTTCAGCTCCTCCGAGGCCTTCTTGCCGGCGGCGGAGGAAACCATTACCTCCCGTACATCCACAAAACCCGTCTTATCCGCCGCGGCTGCCGGAGCAGCCGAAAAGATCAGGGCCAGCAGCAAAGCCGCGATAATCGCGCAACCGTATTTCTTGTGAACATTAAACTCCGTTTTGTGAACATTAAACTCCGTTTTCATAACTTCTTCTCCCTTTCGTGAAAATATTTATTGGCGGCCGGCGCTCTGCGCAAACAATGGCCGATTGCTTCCTCATTACATAAACATGCCGATCGTAAACTCCCAACGGCTGGGGGATTCGTTCTCTTTTTTGTCGAGCACATATCCCCACTCCAAGCGGAGCGGCCCGATCGGCGAATACCAGCGGATTCCTAACCCAGCGGTTTTCCTCATGTCAGTGACATGATATCCGCTTTCCCAAGTATTGCCGGTGTCGAAGAAAACCACCCCCCGCATCCCGGCTTTCTTGATCAGCGGAAAGGTATAATCCACGTTGAAGTTCAACATCGAAACCCCGCCGATGACTTCACCGGTAGCGGGATCCACGGGACCTACTTCCCTGAGTCCGCGCAAGGAGTCTATCCCCCCGAGGTAATATCGCTCGTAGATCGGAATTTCCTTGCCGGCGTTCCCCGTGATCGCCCCCATCCGCCCGCGCAGGCCAAGCACCGTATCGAGCGGAAGAGGGAAAAACCAGGTGGAGGAAACCCCGGTGCGGGTGTAACTCACATCGCCCAGCAGCGGCCCCCCTGTGTACTCCACTGAGGCGCTGTTCTTCGAGCCGGTTGTGGGAAACATGACATCGTCTGTCGAGTCCCGGGTCAGCGTTAAGGTCAGGCCGCTGCTCATTGTCTCGCCGGCCTGCCTTATGGTGTAGATCGAGGCGGTCGGCAGGATGTCTTTGACGTTGTCAATGGCAAGGCGATACCCAATATAGCCGGATACATAAGGCCAGAGCGGGTATCCCAGGGTTGTGCTGAAACCCATCGTGTCGAGGTTGTAGGTATCATATTCGCGGTAGAGATTCCAGAGATCGAATTTGCTCCAGATGGGCCTGTCAAAAAGCCAGGGTTCCGTGAACGAGATGTCATAAAGGGTCGAGGAGGAGCCGACGTTGGCCTTCAGACTCAGGGTCTGCCCCCTGCCGAAGAGGTTCTGCTGGGTGACCTGGGCGGACACTACCGCTTTATCTATGGCGCTGTAGCCGGCGCCGAGGCTGAGCATGCCGGTCTGCTTCTCCTTGACGCGGATGTTGACGTTCGTCAGAGTCTCATCGGCGCCCTTTTCGCTTTCGAAATCGATTTCCTCAAAATAGCGCAGGTTGTTGAGGGCCATATAACTGTTCTTCAACTTGGTGCGGCTGTAGAGATCCCCCTCCACAACCGACAACTGACGCCGGATCACCTTGTCCCTGGTTTTGGTGTTGCCGGTGATGTTGATCAGGTTGAAATATACAAGTTTGCCCTTGCGTATTTCGTATTTTACATCGACAGTCCGGGTTTCTTCCCGGGGAGTTGTACCCGGCAGGATATCGGCAGAGGCATATCCCTCGTCGTTGGCCGCCTGCGTGAGGTAATCCATATCCCTCATCACCGCGTCTCGGTCATAGAAGTCTTTTTTCAGGATTTTCAGCTTGGCCAGCAGCTCTTTGCGCGGCGCCGCCAACTGATCCCCGGTTATTTCCACCTTGCCGACGCGGTACTGCTGTCCTTCCGCTACGGAAATCTTGATGTAAATCCCCTTGGCATCGTGGGTTACTGCTGGCTCGGCGATCTGGACGTTGATGAACCCGTTATTCAGATAGAAGGCCTTGAGTTTGTCAATGTCCTGCCGGAGCTGTTCTTTTTTCAGAAGCCCGGAATCGGTAAAAAAATGGAAAATTCCCCATTCTTTTGTAGTCATCATATTACGGAGTTCCCGGGTGGTAAATGCCCGGTTGCCCTCAAACAGGATGTCCTGAACGAACAATTTCCCGTTTTCTGTGACACTGATGACGACCTGAACGTCGCGCTCCCCCGCTTTATCTATTTTATAGGAAATTTCCGCATTGTAGAAGCCTTTGGAGTCGTAAAGTTCCTTGATTTTGTTAATATCGGCTTTCAGCCTCTCCGGGTTGACCGTTTGCCTGGCCTGAACGCCCATGACGGCTTCGATGTCGCTTTTTTTAATTTGTTTGCTTCCCTGAATGCGGATTTCCGAAATCATCGGTTTTTCAGTGACGACGAAGGTTATCACCCGGCCTTCAGGGGTGTCCGAAACATCGGCAGTTACTTCATCAAAGTATCCGAGTTTATAGATGGTTTTGATGTCGTCCGAGAGGTCTTCATCCGTCAGGACGTTCCCCGGCGCGCTCTTGAGCCCCCGATTGATCGCGGCGGCTTCTATCTTGCGATTCCCCTTGAATTCGACGCGGTCTATCCGCTTTTCGGGGGCGAGGCGGAGGATGATATCCGAGTTGAGCCTTTCGATGATCGCGTCGAGGTTCTTGCGACCGCGGCCCTGAACAAAAACGCCGGGGATCGCCTGTCCCGTTTTTATGTCGAATATCTTCACATCGACGCTGATTCTGTCCCCGAATTCGGAAATGCTTCCGGATAAAGCATAATCGGCGCCGCTATTTTTCCCGGCCAAGATGATCAGCTCATCGTTAAGGGGTTTCCCCGCTATCTCCCGGGCAAGCGATTCACGCGGGATAACGGTGAACATTTTTGACTTCGCCAGTTCGCCGGTTATTCCCCGGTAGCTCAGCTCCCACAATTCAGCGCCCTGCGCGGCCGTTGCGCTGTGAGCCTCGAAAGGAAAGAGCGCTATTTTTTTTAAATCAGCCGCGTTTGCACTTTGCACGGCGAAAATAAGAATGATGGTCAGCAGGCTTGCCGAAAGCAGTTTTTTAACCACGGCTATGAATCCTCCCGTCGCTGAGGCCGATCTTCTCCGACATCCGATCGGCGAGTGATGTATTGTGCGTTACCACGATCAATGTGATCCCTTTACGCTTGTTTAATGAAATGAGCGAGTCTTCTATCCTTTTTCCGGTTTCCGTGTCAAGGTTTCCGGTCGGCTCATCCGCAAGGAGTATTCTGGGTTCGAGGATAAGCGCCCGGGCAAGGGCTACCCGCTGTTGCTCCCCTCCGGAGAGTTCCCCCGGCTTATGCCGGACGCGATTGCTGAGTCCCACCTCGGAAAGAATTGCCTCAGCCCTGTCTTTTGCCTCTTTTCTCGCTATCCGCCGGATCAGGGCTGGCATCATGACGTTTTCGAGGGCGGTGAATTCGGGAAGCAGATTGTTGAATTGAAACACGAAACCGATGCGGCCATTCCGGAAGTCGGAAAGCTTTTTCTCCGGCCAGGAAAATACATCAACGCCGTCAAAGAGCACCTCTCCGCCGGTCGGATGATCGAGCGTTCCCAGGATATGCAGAAAGGTGCTCTTGCCCGCGCCGGACACCCCCACAACTGCCAGCGACTGACCATCGGCAATCGTCAGGTCAATCCCCTTTAACACCTCAATTTTATTTCCGTTCAGCAGAAATGTTTTCTGCAGATTCTTGATTTCTATCATAAAATTAATAACTTCTCATTCATACCGGAGCGCCTCCGCCGGCGCCAGACGGGATGCCCGCCAGGATGGGTAAATGGTTGCCAGAAAACTGATCAGCAATGTCCCCACAATAATGATGGCGACATCGCCGTAGTTTACCTGCGAGGGGAGTTCGCTCAGATAGTAAACGTCTCCCGGCAGGATCTTGAAGCCGAAGAGTTTTTCGACAAACAGCGATATCTTCTCGAGATTGAGCGCAACGGCAAGCCCCGCCAGCGTGCCGAGCAAGGCGCCGATCGCCCCGACGATCACCCCCTGAAAAATAAATATCTTCATGATGCCGGACCGGGTGGCGCCCATTGCCTTGAGAATCGCGATATCCTTATTCTTTTCCATGACGATCATGATCAGGGCGCTGATGATATTGAAAGCGGCCACAAGCACGATTAGCGAAAGGATGATGAACATGACCCGCTTTTCGAGTTTCAGCGCCGAAAAGAGGTTTTTGTTCATCTCCATCCAGTTGCGCGCCCAGTAGCGGAACCCCAGTTTTTTCTCGATCTGCCGGGCAATCTGACCGGCCTGGTAGATGTCGCTCACCCGGAGCTCCAGCCCCGACACCAGCTCTCCCATGTTCAGAAAATTCTGACACTCCTCAAGCGAGATATAGGCCAGGGTCGAATCATATTCGTAAAATCCGGATTCAAAAATGCCCGCCACGACAAATGGTTTCATCCGCGGCGTCATTCCCATTGGCGTGGAAACGCCGGAAGGGGAAATGACAAAAACCTGATCATTCAGGAACAACCCCAGGTTTTTGGCCAGCTCGCGCCCGATGACGATGCCGGGACGGGGCGCCGGGCCCGTTTGGGCGGCGCTTATTGGTCTGCTTGCAGATTCCAAACCCTTCAGGCTGCCCTCTTTTATCTTTCCAATGTTGATGACCTTCAGCGCATCCTGCAGCGACAGGCCGCGCAGAATGATCCCCGTTGTCGCGGTTCCTTTTCTGAGCATGGCCTGACTGTAGATGAAAGGCGTTGCCGCCTCGACGCCCGGAATGGCGGCGACATCGCCCATTATTTGCCGGTAATTCTGCATCCCGCCGCTGTAGTCCGTAACAACGATATGGGAATTGACGCCGAGAATCTTGTTGCGCAGATCCGTCTCGAAGCCGTTCATGACGGCAAGCACGATGATCAGGGCCGCAACGCCGAGAAAGATTCCGGCGACCGAGATAAATGTTATGATGGAAACAAATACCTGTTTTCGCCTTGCCCTGAGGTAACGCAGGCTTATGAAAAGCTCGTAGGAATTCATCATTATTCTTCCCTGGCGGCTTCCCTGCTTCGCAGAAGCGGAAAGAGAATCACGTCCCGGATGGAGGCGGAGTCGGTCATCAGCATGACCAGCCGGTCAATGCCGATCCCCTCGCCAGCGGTCGGCGGCATCCCGTATTCAAGGGCGCCGATATAGTCCTCATCCATTTCGTGGGCCTCCAGATCGCCCGCCTCCCGCTCCTTGATCTGCTGCTCGAACCTTTGGCGCTGATCGACCGGGTCGTTCAACTCCGAGAAGGCATTGGCGATTTCTCTGCCGGCGATGTAGAGTTCAAAGCGGTCGGTAACGGAGGGATCCGCGACGTTCCGGCGGGAGAGAGGAGAGACCTCCACCGGGTAATGGGTGACAAAGGTGGGCTGAATCAGCCTTTTTTCCACCGTTTCGTCAAAGATTGCCATCAAAACCTTGCCGGGAGGGTCGCTTGCTTGCAACTGAACGCCGAGTTTCCCCGCATATTGGGCCATCAGCGCCGGATCGTCAAGAATTTCCGGCTTGACGCCGCCTATCTCGAGGACGGCATCCCGAACGGTTATTCTCCGCCAGGGGGGCGTCAGATTTATCTCGTTTCCCTGATAGTTGAACTGAAGCGAAGAAAACAGGTTCATGGCGATACAGCCGAACAGTTCCTCCGTCATCGTCATCAGCTCCTCATAGGTCGCGTAGGCCTGATAGAACTCCATCATCGTGAATTCGGGGTTGTGAAAGGTGGAGATTCCCTCGTTCCGGAAATTGCGGTTGATCTCGAAAACCCTTTCCAAACCGCCGGTTATCAGGCGCTTCAGGTACAGTTCCGGGGCTATTCTCAGAAAAAGATTCATCCCCAGCGCGTTGTGAAAGGTTTTGAACGGTCGGGCCACCGCGCCGCCCGCCTTGGGCTGCATCATCGGGGTTTCGACTTCCAGGAAATCACGCTCCTCCATGAACCGGCGAATCAGGCTGATAATGCGGCTGCGCTGCTGAAACACCTTGCGCACCTCGGGGTTGACGATCAAATCAAGGTGGCGCTGGCGGTAGCGAATCTCCACGTCGGTCAGACCGTGCCATTTCTCCGGCAAGGGCAGCAGCGATTTGGAAAGCAGGCGCAGGCCGTTTTCCTCCACGTCTATCGATAACTCGCCGGTTTTGGTCTTGAAAATTCGCCCCGCTATCCAGACTACGTCCCCGGCGTCGAGTTTCTTGAAAAGTGAAAATCCCTTTTCCCCCAGTGCGTTTTTGCGCAGAAAGGCCTGGATTCGCCCCTTGCGGTCCTGAATGCTGACGAAGGCGCTCTTGCCGAAATCGCGGATGGCCATGATGCGCCCGGCAAGGGTAAAGCGTTCGTCAATTTTACCAAGCTCTTCTTCGGATAAATTTTCCAAACGTCCCTTGATTGCTTCCGAATTATTGGCAACCTGAACGTCGTTCGGATAGAGATCTATCCCATCTCTCTTCAGCAAGTCGGCCTTTTCCCGACGTTTTTTCAGCAGTTCATTTTCCTCTTCCATAGTCCCTCTATCGTCCTGTTTTGGTATAAAGTGGATTTGACTACATTTTTACAAGAAATTAGTCAAGGAGGAATTAACGCAAAAAGGGGACAGATTTATTTTACATGGTTGAAAATTCAAAGGTGAATGATCCCCACGTTTCCCCACTTTGACCGCAGATATTCGGCGACGAGCCGGCGATGGCAGTGGAGCGGCTTATCCTCGCTGCACAACAGGCACCCCTCATCGAGCAGTTCGGGGGTTATGTTCAGCTCGGCCTTTCTTGCAAGAAGCAATGCCAGAAAATCCCGCTCGTAATCCGGCCAGCTCCCCTTGTTTTTCTTGAATTCATCAAGTATCTGCTGCGTCGGCGCCAAATCGGGACGATGCAGATAATCGATCCCGCCGATTGCCCGCAGGAAATAGCGCAGGTCTTCCCGCTTGGCGAACCCGGCCAGTTGGGAGACATTGTTGAGTCGGATATCGATCACTCGCTTGACGCCGGCCTTCATCAACAGCGTAAAAAACTCCTCCGCCGTCTTTTTTGTAAAACCTATCGTAAATACCGTAATCTTGTCCGTCATGTCACCCCTCCTCCAGGGTGTAGGCAATTTTTCCACTCTGTATGTCATAGGCCCGTTCGATTTGCTCCGCTCTTGTTGAAATCAGGTTGACGGGATCGATTTTCAATAGTTTCATCAGGCGCTCTTCGGAATCCCTGTTGTCCTCTATGGCGCCATCTTCGAGAATATGCCTGATAACGAGATCATCAGCGCGCAAATACCGACAAACCAACAGCATCCGGTGACAGGTGAGGGGTTCCTTTTCAGCGCACAAGAGCGCAATGCGGTATGCAGTCATCCCGTTGCGCAGACGGGCAAGCCCCCGTTGAAAGATTTCCCGGTCGGCAAGGCGCTTGTATTGCACCTTGCCCTTTTCATAGCAGGTCGGGTCATCGCTGCGCGGCCCCAGTTCCAGGCCCAGGTAAATGTAGCTGATGCGCTGCTTCGCCAGTTCGTCCTTCAGCGATTCGCGGTTGAAATGGGGCGTATAACGGCTCCAGGGACTCGATCTTACGTCGCATACAGCCGTGATGTCGTGCATTTTCAACAGCTCAAGAAAGCGCTCAAGCGAATGGACGGAATGGCCGATTGTAAATATTTCAGGCATTTATAAACCTCACTATTCCATTGTAATCACTGCGGCAATCAGTTTGTAGCAATAGCCATTGAATGGCTCCCCCATGCTGATTGTCAGGTAAATCTCCTGATCGCTCAAAGGGTATTCGCCCCGCTGCTTCATGAGATACGTTTTTTCGATGACGGGATCGGTCACCGAAAGGGTGTAAGTTGTTCCCCGGTATGAGAACCTGGCCCGAACTTTTTTCCTTGCAAAAAGATCATCCGCCACCAGCAGGGTAAAAAAATCAGGTTTGATCAGATATAGCGAAGGAGGTGCAGCCTTTTTCAACTCCTCTTCGGACACGCGGTCATGCATGTCTGTTACACCGTGAAAACCGGTCATCCAGAGATCGCTTACGTCATCCGCCATATCGGGAAGTGCCGAATAAGGCAATTTCCATTGCCAAGCACAGGGACTCTTTTCTCCAATCAGAAAATTTTCCTTCTGGTAAGGATGTTCCTTGACGCCTTGAACATCGATGCTGATGATATCCATGCATTTCGGGATCACGCCGTTATCGAAAATTATCTCTTCCCTGGAAAGTTCGCCGGTGCCCCGGCTGCTTACCGGTCGAATCCATGCCCCGACCTTTCCACTATTCCACGCCTTGCCCGCCAGACAGTAGCCGCCGTATTTCCGGGATACGGCCAGGCAGATAAAGTCTTTGCGATTCACCGGACGATTGTTCACCCGGCATAAATGGTACAGTCGTAAGAGGTGCAGCTCATTATAAGAAATCGTCCCTTTCAAATCCTCAAAGACAGGGCGAAGACGCTCTGTCCCCAGGCGGGCAAATGCCTGCAACACCGCTTGCTGCTGTTCCCCCGTCAACTTGGAGTCAATCAGAAAATCGTTCTCACGGAAGGTATGTTTTTCACGGAGGCACTGATAGAGATGCTTGAGTACCGTTTCCTGCTGAATGTTAAGAATTTCTCCCAGTTGTTTAATGTTTTTACTCTGATTAAACAGTTCGCCAGTGACAAGATGACGGTCTGAACCGCTTTCGTGCAAAGGCATGAAGGCTGATTCCGGTATTGGCGCAATTTTTGGCTGTTCCTGTATATCATTTATTTCACAATGTTCTTTGATGATATCAAGAAAAGTATCGGCGTATTCTTCCAATTTTCTGCTGCTCATCCCATAGAGCATCGATAAACTTTCACGAGTAACGGGGTAATATGTGGCCATTTCTATCAAGGTACGATCGTAGAAAATGAAAAACGGGTAAACATTTTTCTGATTGGCGATTTCCTTGCGTTTTTCCCTTAACATTTCAAAAAGGACCACATCAGACGGCATAAGCTCATTTTTATTTTGGTTTAAGGAATCTCCCCGGTCTTTTTTTACAACTTCCAGCCTTCCGGAAAAGGTCGTTTCTCCCCTCTCCACTTTATGCAAATCGGAGAGGCGCATATGCTCGGGAACATTTAGATTGTCTAATTCCTTTGCTGTTTTCCTCGTCCTGCAATTGTCGCACATATCACAACGGTCCGGACCATCGGTTTCGCCAAAATAATTCAACAGGGGGATCCGCCGACAGAGGTGAGTCTCAGCAAACCCAATGAGATTTTTCAGAAGGACATTGCTCACCTGTTGTTCCGAAGCGTTTTTTTGTCTGATAAAAAACTTCACTTTTTGAATATCGCCATACCCGAACAGAAGAAGACAATGCGCAGGGAGGCCATCCCGTCCGGCCCGGCCGATCTCCTGGTAGTAGTTGTCGATGCTCGCGGGCAAATCATAGTGGATAACAAACCGGACATTGGGTTTGTTAATCCCCATGCCGAAGGCAATTGTAGCTACTATGATCCGGATGTCGTCGCGGCTGAAGCGTTCCTGGTTCTCCCGACGTTCTTTATCCGACAAACCCGCATGGTAGGGCCGCACCGAATATCCCCTGTCCAGAAGGATGCGGTAGAGTTCTTCCGTCTGGCGACGGCTGCCGCAGTAAATTATTCCCGATTCGTTTTGATATCTTTCGATCAAGGCCAGCGCCTTTTTGAGGGGCTCGGTCTTCGGCGCCACTTCCAGAAAGAGATTCGGCCTGTTGAAGGAACCGACGTACTCGCTCTTTTTGTCGATATTGAGAAATTGCCTGATATCCGCCCGCACGCGCGGTGTGGCCGTGGCCGTGAGCGCAACGCAACAGGCAGAGGGAAAAGCGCGGCGGGCATCGGCAAGCATCCGGTATTCCGGGCGAAAATCGTGTCCCCACTCGGAGATGCAATGGGCTTCGTCAATGGCCAGGCAATCCACCTTAAACTCGGCCAGCAGGGCCAGCATTCGCGTCGCCTGCAATGCTTCCGGGGAGAGGTACAGGAATTTGACGGAATTGTCCCTGAGCCTTGTCACATTATCCCGGTATTCCTCCATACTCAGGGAGCTGTTCAGAAAAAGGGCGGGAACGCCATTTTCCCACAACTGGTCCACCTGGTCTTTCATGAGGGAAATCAGAGGAGAAACCACGATCGTCAGTCCCTCAAAAATCATTCCTGGAATCTGATAACAAAGGGACTTGCCGCCCCCGGTAGGCATTACTACCAAGGCGTCCTTTTTCTCCAATATATGAGCAATAACTTTTTCCTGAAGAGGCCAGAACGTATCGTAACCAAAGATAGTCTTTAGAATTGTCCGGTATTGACTGCGCTGTTCGACATCCGGATTGGTATTGCAAATCATTTCTTCGGGAAGAGGATCATTTCCGGAAATTGTCTTATCAAACATTTCCATTATTTCTTCTATCTCACTTTTCATAGATTGATTCTCGTTCCATCTGTCATCAGATTAGCAAAATTGAGATCATTGGTAAGAAGGATAATCTGTTTTCCGGGTGTTAACGACAAAAGATAATCACGCAAACGTTCACGGCGCAGTTCATCAAGATAAACGCTCGGGCTGTCCAGTACCATAAAATCACTCCCCTGCATAAGACGGGAAATTTCAACTTTCAAAGCAAGATACAAAATTCCTTTTTCACTTCCTGACAGCGAATGGAAATTGCGATTCTCAAAGTCGGGAAGCAATTGGGTCTTTTCCAGATTGAGAGTAGCATTTTGTCCGCGCAGTAAATCAAAACTTTTCAGACATCCCTGAATTCCCCTTTCGACTTGGCGAAGAGACACCCCCATTGTTGATTTGATGGTCATATCGAGAGCGTCCGTTATCCATTCCGAAAAGAGTCGATTATGGGATGTCGTGAGCATTTCAGCATCCGCTTTTTTAATTTCAAGCTGCCGGCGTTCGAATAACGCATGCTCAGTCTCCAGAACCTTCAATGATTCCTTTGATCTTTCCAACTTATTCCGGAGTTCGAGAGATTCCTCGCAGTCGGCGTTCCGGGCAATCAGGTCGATCTTCCTGGATAATTCCGTCAGTTGTTGTTCATTTTCGTCAAGTTCCTGGTTAAAATGCTGCAATCTTGCGGATCGTTCCTTAAGATCAGCATATTTTTCTGTAAGCTGGTCGAGCAAATACAGGGCCTTGCTTAATTCCTTCTCGGTTGATTCTGTTTTCTGTATTTCTTTTGCCAGTAACAGTTTCCTATTCTCTATATCGTCAAGAAGTTTGTTACGCTGATCGGGTGATATGATTTGCAGACAGGTGGGACATACTTGATTTTTTTGCGTTTTATGAAGCGAGGAAATCAGGATGTCTTCATTTTTCAACTGATTTATCAAGGCGGTGCGCATTCCCTGTTGAGTCGATATCTGTTTCAGGTATTGGTCGCGAAGAGCAAGACGATTGGCAAGTTCTTTCAGTATATCATTCAATTCAGTAACGTCGTTGAAATCTGATAGTGATTTCTTTATTTCTTCCAATATCACCTCTCGCCTGGAAGAGAACGCCGCCCTCGTTTTTTCCAGCTCAACGAACAGGCGATAATTTTCATCCCTACCATTCCCCATGTCAATTCTTTCTTCCAGTGCTCTAACCTCTTTGAGTCGTTCCTTCAATTCCTCGGCGCAATCAGCACCGGTACCGGAAGACAAGGCGCTTCGCCTGGCCGCAGACATTTTTTCAAGGCTTTTGGAATAACGGCGAAAGTTGACAAACATGTCCCTGGCAGCCATCAAATTTTCGACACCGAGCAATTTGTGAAGGAGGTCCCTGCGGTTAGCAGGTGTTTGAGTGAGAAATTCGCCCAATTCTTCTTCTTTCAGGAAATATCCCACTTTCCATTGATGAAAATTAAGCTGCGGAAGCGCCGATCCTTCGCTTGGATGCCATCTTTGATCCGTGAAAAACTCCTCCTGCACATCTCCTTTTGTGGATCGGTAAAGGCGACAGAGCTTGTCGCGAATAATATAAGTTATCCCGACCGTTCCGCTATTCATGCCAACGGCAACGATGTCTTTTGATGTAATTCCTGTATTCAGAATTTTTCCGCACAAGGAAAAATAGAGAGCCCGTGCCAGAGTCGATTTCCCGGAAAAATTCTTCCCGTAAATTACTGTCAGATTATCATCAAAATCGAATCGCCGAGTGCCGGAGAATACGCCGATGTTTTTTACGACAAGTTGCTTTAATCTCATCGCACGGTTCTTTCGCCGGCAATAATGTCAAACAGTCTTGCCGGGGAAAGGGAAGGATTCTCCAGCGCTAATTCCAGCGCATACAATGCTTTCTCATGATCCGCATCTTCAATTCCCATACTGTACTTATTTCTATCTGTCAGGGCATTTAAATTGTCGTTGAATATCATCAATATTTCTTGCGTACTCATTATTGCTTCTCCTCCCGCTTATGATCTAAATTTTAAACAATAGAGCCAATTGCAAAATAAGCTTATCCGTCGCCCCGGCGAAAGTCGGGGCCCAGAACGGACTGAAAAGACTGGAATCCGTCTTTCGCCGGAATGACGCAGAAGGAGTTTTGCAATTGGCTCAACATTTTTATCGCAAGCGATCCAGTGGCTTTGCCATTGTCCAATATTTCCGAAAATTCACTCACTGAGCGCCTTGAGCAGGGCGTCCTTTGCATCCGCGTAATAGACGACAGTGACCTTGGTGGCCAAGTCATCCGGTAATTCGAAGAGTTGCTTGCGGGCAGAGACTGGCATGAGGATTTTTTGCGCGCCTTTATCGGCAGCCAGTTCAATAATACTAACGGCGTTGTAAATGGGCTCGATGGATCCCCCGAGATTGAGCCCGCCGACGATGACGAGTCCGCCTTCCAGGCTACGCTCGACAAGCGCGGAACTCATAGCGAGCAGGATGGGCATCCCTGTAGCCGCAGCACTCTTGCAGGCATCAAAGGCGCGGAATTGAATGGTGAACTCGTGCGATCGCGGATCGCGATCACCGACCAGCTCCTTTGCCCGGGCATAGAGATTCTGTTCGGCACAGCGGACGCTCTCCTTGAGCGGCCCCGGAGGGCTTTGATTAAGAATTTTCACCCCGCTTCCCGGACCTTCAGTTACTTCAATGCGGAACAGGCCCGGATTTTCACCCGTGCTGCCTGGGGATAATGCCCATACCTGTCCGGCAGCGAGCGGGTCGCTACCGATGCTGTTCTCGTTGTGGAGCTCAGGTGTGGAGACGAATTGTTCCATCCCATCGGGGATCATGGTGAAACTGAAATGGGTGTTTCGGAATTCGGCAGCCCCGATGCGCTTCTGCTGTTCCTTCACCCTGCGGCGACATTCCAGTGCAAGTTTGGCGGCCCATTCGATGGCGTCGTCGGGGATGTCGGCTTCCGGATCAGGAAACATCAGTTTGAGAAGCCCACTCATCGTCTTATGCGTTGCCGATGTGTCGCGTCCGCTCAAGGCGCCTCCGAATTGGATACGACCCTGGAGTTTGTTAACCCGGCTTTGAGAACGCAGATGGTTCCAGCACGAGGAAACGTAATCGCTGACCAGACCGAAATGTTCGGTCAACTGCTCTCGACTCACTTTTGGCACGTTCCAGCCGGGAATGTAGGAATGAATGCGATCCATAAATGCCGTGTCGTCGCGCATCTCCGGCGGGAGCGGTCCGAAGAGGTGTCCGATGCGTTGCTGATGTTCCACATCGACTTCGAAGTTGCCTACCATGACTATCCCACCAAAGCCGCGGATGCTCTCCTTGCCCCTGCTGAATTCCCCCGACTCCATGTATCCCTTCATGATGTTCACGCCGTCCTTCTGGTCGAAGGAGATACCGGACACTTCGTCGAAGCAAACCACGTCATATTGGCAAACGAGGCCGCGCTGGCCATTGGCGTTGTTGACGAACATTTTTGCGACGGTGGCCTTGCCACCTGAGACAAGATGTGCGTAAGGCGACACCTGCTGGTAAAGGTGGCTCTTGCCTGTACCCCGGGGGCCAAGTTCCACCACATTATAATTATTCTCTACAAACGGGACCATGCGGAGAAGCATGACATCGCACGTTCGGTCTCCGAGAATTGAAGGTTCCAGCCCCACGCTGCGAAGGAGCAAATCCCTCCATTCCTTGAACGTGAAGAGAAGTCTCCCTTTGCACAGGGCTTCCAGCACGTCGCTCTTCGAGAGCTGGATTTCGCGCAGGGATTCGATACCGAACGGGCGTCCATTCTTTTCTTCAGCGATGCCGGGATCGTAAGTGAGATCTACCTCCGCGTAAAAACCTCCCGTCAGCATGCGATCATGCGTATTGACCAGATCATCCGCGATGCGAACATCATTGAGCCGAAGACTGGGGAGTTCGGCCAGAAAACAGTCGTTTTTGGCATCCAACCGAGCCTTGATAAGATCGATAAGTTTCACGCGCCCCTGCTCTTTGGCGCGGGCCTTGAAGAGTTCTTCCTCGCCCGCGCGGACCGTTCGGCTGGCCAGTTGCCTTTGCACGATGGCAAGCCCTTCCTGGATTTCCGACTCATCTACGCTTGCACAATATCGCCCAAGCAGAAACTCAGCCACATAGGTGGGCACCGGATATTGGCCTTTGAATTGGCGCACGAGGTCTTTACGTACAAGATATCCTTCAAATGCCTTGGCAGCGATTTGGTCCAGTGGGTCGAGTTGCATATCAGTTTTCTCCAATCACTATATTCTGCTTGAAAATTGGTTGGCCATTCTGATCAACGATAACGAGGAATGCCGCCTTGCCGAGCGCCCCGTCATCTTCCACAAGAAGGCTGGTCTTGCCGCCATCAGCCGCGACGGCTATCGGGCTTGCGGCAAAGCTGGTCCCGGCATCTGCAACTTTCCCGCGAATATCAATGATTAAGCCAGCGGCACCCTCAAAAACCACGTACAGCCTCATCCCCGCCCAATTAATCTCCTTGAGGACAACAGCATTCCCCGCGCCCGTTTGCTTCGCGGATATTGTCAAGGAGGGGATAAGGGCCTCCTGCAGGGTAAGACCGCCGTGGGCATACTCCATCCCGGCTGTAAAGCACGATACACCGGGGGCCAGGACAACGGCTTCGGCCGAGTCCCAAAACCATGAGGTCATCGGATAGCCGTGCTTGGCGCCTGCCCCGGGGATGGCGCAACGGCTCCACTTGGATGCCGTCAGATGCTTGGGCAATTCTGATTTCGGCAACCCTCCGGGTAGTAAAAGCCAGCCGTGATCCGTGATTACCTTGATTTTCTTCCAGCCCCCCTGAATGAGTTCGACTATTCGCTGCTGTAATCCGGCCAGCTCTTCTTCAATTCTCCACGCCAATTTTGCCCCCTCATGATGGCCATAGTCGTCAATGGAACCGAACTCCGTCCAGGCGCAACCAGTTGGAAAAAGGGATGAATCAGCAACCAGAAAGTTTATCCCCAGTTCTTCGACAAGTTGTTTGAAGCGCGCGTGGGTAAGCGCCTTCCCGTTTGCCCGTTCTTTCGGTTCAAAGCCTGTCCCCTCCAGCGGGCCTTCCAATTTTCCGGCAAGCGGCTTCCATGCAGGCTTGGCGGTTGCGGTAACCGTCGGCAGCGCGGCCCATTCATGCTCGAAATCAACATCCAATTCAGCAAAGATAAGTTTTTCTACCAGCTCTTTGGCCACATCCATACGCAGACCGTCGGCAAAAAGATAGACTGTGCCTTCCTCAACCGGCAAGGTACGACAGGACTGCGGCCCTGTGGTGGGATAGGTGGCCGCCAGAGCCTGGAGCAGCGTGGAAAACTTTTCGAGCCACGCAGGATAAACCGCCCGGATGGCGGCAGTTACCGCCTTTGTGGCTGCCGTGGAGGAGCGCGCTGCATCCAGAGCCCGTAACATACTGCGGTCGGCTTTCCAGCCAAGCGTCGAGTAATAATCCGCCAATCCTTTCCAAGTTGAAGGATTTACCGGTGTTTGTACAGCATCTGACAAATCTTGCAGATGGCCTATGGCAAAAGCCAGCGGAGCTTCCCCTAAAGTGGCCCAAACCCAGGTGGAGCGATGGGCATGCGCGGCTGCCAGCTTTTTGATTTTCGCGATGGCATCCTTTGGCGATGCCGAAGATAGCGCAAGCAGCTCTTTTTCCAGACGTTCTTCATCTTTCTGGTTATAGCTCGGCTTAAACTCGTCAACCACATGGAAAAGATCGCCGGGAACTACGAATTCAAGAGCCTCCTTGATTCCCGGATAGTTAAGTGGCGCCTCCTTGTAGCGCGCCCATACCAATTTCCAGGGAGGCGCGCTACTGGCCAGCTTCTCCGCCGCGGTGATCGCACCATCCTTCTCCGGGTCAAAGTGATATTCCGCCCGGCAGACGGCGCAAAAGCTCTCCCATTCCGCCCCTGACCCTTGCAGATCCATCCTGATTTTGTCCGGATTTCCCATCCATCTCAAAAGCGTCTGCGCCGGATCCCTCGTTACGATCGCCCGGAAGTCTCCCGCCTCCAGCTTGTGCCCCCGGAGCGCCCCCATTTCCACTTCCATAAGCTTTGGCAAGCTCTCCTGAATCGCCTTCCTTGTGTCCTGATTGCCTGCTATTTCCAGCCCGAGACCGCCATCGACACTCGAAAAAAATGCAAAGGGCGTCCAGTCTTTTCCGTTTTTCTGCGTCCAGAATTGCCCCTGGAATTGCAGGGCAAATAGATGCCTTGCCTGATTCGGAAATTGTTCTGCACTGCGAAAAGCATAGCGTCCGATGCCGGGCAGGTAGATGACTGGGATGTCCTCGCCTTCATGCACCTCCAACTGATATCGCAGCCAGACCGCCGGGCCCGTCATCTGGTCGGGAGCATAATCTCCAAGCGACCACAACGCCGGATAGTTCGCCCGCAGCGGCTCGATACACCGCTTCCAGAGCCCCTCCTCGTCGGGCCAGAGGATGACCCTGGGTGGAGCCAGATCATGCTTGTTATATGAGGCCGCGCTGCGTAAATATTTCAGTATGGATTCGAGTATCGTCACGTTTTCTGCTCCAGCTATATTAACGACCGCCATTTTTCAGTTGTTATCCGCCATCCGTAAGGCTTCCGTAAGCGCCTTTTTTTTAAGATCAGCGCCCGCACCAAACCAGACACGGTTCAGCCGATTAGCACCATTTTCGTTCTGTACTACTCGATAGTCTTCAAATCGTGTGACCGCATTGTATGCCGCCCAAAAGCTTCCTTTAACTCCCTTAATTTGCAGGTCTGGGATGGTCTCGAACAAATCTGTCACGTGATCCCATTTCGGTGGATGTGCTCCCGTCTTTTTCTGGGGTTCGCTTCTCGGAAATAAAGCAGCAAGATATTCTTCAAGCATTCGCTTGTTTTTTACCTGAGTTGCTGCCAGTCTTTTGAAACTTTCAGCTGCTTCTTCATAAATTTGGTTGGCAGCAGCGATCAACTCTCCTACTTCATCTAAACGCTCGCTCATCTTAGCGCTGTGGCGCACGCGAAAGGCGGATTGTCCATCTTTCATTGCCATTGTTAGTGTGTTCTGGCAGACTACACGAACGGCTGTAAACTTTACTATTACGGAGCCTTGTCCAGTATGCGAGTTGGAGAGGAGAAGATACTTGTGACACTCGTCCCCGAGAACCACCTTAATGGCACCTGGCATCTTTGCCAGTACCCAAATGCGTTCGCCATCTCCCAAGGCACCGGCTGTCTCATAGGTTGCGGTTTTCCGGTCCACGATTGGATCGAAAAACTGAAATGCTTCTAAATTCTGAAGAGGTTTATAACGGTCTGAGACCAGCCCTAAAACCACGACCTCCTCTTTGCTGTTTGGTTTGGGAATACGAACCATTTCGTAACGTGAAAATATTTCTTTGCCTCGCGAGTTGGCAGTAGGCTTGGTTCCTCTGGCAGGTCGTTTCTCAACAGTCCAGTCCAAGCCGGCGGCCCGAATCATCTGTTCTGCAGTCACGTTAGGTGGAACAGGTTTTCCTTGCTTGTGCCATGGGACTTCTCCGACATAAGCCATCGTATCAACGTTTGCGGGCATAAGGTCTTCTCCTTGTTAGATTCTTAAAAGTTTTATCTATCACAATTTCAAGTATCGTCATGATGTCAATTCCCTATAGCACTGGGTTGAGTATTCATTTGATGAAGATGAAAAGCACCTTCACCTAAGGTATTGCGGCAGAGTTCGACGAGATGGTCGTGGTGGGTGAAGAGAAATATCTGGGTGCGCTGGGCCAGTGTGGCCAGTTTTGGAAGTATCGCCGCCGCTCTGTCGTTGTCGCAGGTAATCAACAGATCATCGAGGATGAGGGGCATCGGCTCGTGCTTCTCAAGATATTGATCAAGGGCTGCCAGGCGAAGAGCTAAGTAAAGTTGATCCCTCGTGCCGTCACTCATCCCTTCAATCGAAACAGCAGTCTGGTCAGGGTGCAAACCCACCAGGATAGGGGTGTCGTCGGCATTAAATTCCGCACCCAACCCACCAAATGCACCCCGAGTGATGCTTTGAAACACTTGACCCGATTTCTCCAGCAAGGGTCCTTGATTTTCTTTCCGGAACCGTTCGATCTGGGTTTGCAGAAAATGTGCTGCCAAGCACAGGCGTACAAAACGGGAAGCGTCTTGCCTCAGTCGCGCCGCGCATGACTCGGCATGCTGCCGGTAGTTTGCCGCCGCATCTCCAGCAGCCTCAAGCGCCTGCCTTTGGCCTTTGAGGTTGTACAAGGTATCGCGAACTGCCTGAAGCGCTGTTTCCTTTTCTTTCTTTTGGCTCTGGATCGTGGCCTTCCTCTGGGGAAGTGCTTCGGCATCCTCCGCTCTAATTCGAGATAGAAAGTCGTCTACCGATTGGCCTCGCGCAAGGCCACTTAGCGTGTCGCGGAATGTGGCAATTTGACTCTGTGACTGATTGCGTAATTCCAGATTCGCAAGCAATGGCTCAAGTGCATCAACCGTTTCAATCTTTGCCAACCGGATCAACTCATCCAATGCCTGAACCGCCTGGCTGTGGGATGTCTGACTCTCTCCCAGGGTATCCTTCGCTTCTTCGATTTGGCTAACAAATTGCTCATGTCGCGTTTGGTCGGCGCGGGCTTTGGCCAATTTCTTCCAAAGATCATTTTCCTGAGCCTCTATGGTATCTCCCGCGGCACCAAGGGCGCTGGCTTTTTCCTTTACGTCTTCCTCGTATAGCTCCACAGCATCCTTTGTTTTCTGCAATGTTGTGGAGGTTTTCTTCCAACTATCGAATTTAACGAGGAGTTCTTTTCGTTCCTGCAAAAGTGCCAATCCGGATTTGGGTGAAATGTCTTTAGGTATGCCGATCCGTTGGCACTGTGCATCCCACTTTTTCGTCGCAGCCTCGACTGCCGCAGCGAAGTGTGCGTTGTTCTGTTCAAAGGTTTCCAATTGACTGTTCAGTCCTTGGATTTGATTGAGCAGCTCGATTCTTCGCCCCGATGTCTCTTCACCCTTCTGGACATGCCTCCGAGCCTTATCGAAAAGCAGCGTATAACCCTTTCCTTCAGGTTCGGAAAGGACCGCGGCAAGTTGCTTTGTCGCTTCAAGGACTTGGTCGCCTTTCCGTTTGAAATCTTCTTCCGCGACCCTCAACTGACGGAGGGTATCTTTGAATTTAATCCAGGCTTCACGCCATTCTTCCATTTCCGCAGGAGATTGCGGTGCAATTTCACAACATGCCCATAATGACTTCCAGGAGGCCTGGCATTTCTCCAACCTATCCTGGTATTCAACAATTCTTTCTTTCGCCTCCTTAATTTGCTTTTCTACTTGGGTTATCTGGAAACGCCTTTCCTCTGCCTGAGCTACGGCCTCAGCCTCTTCGCGAAGCTGATCCGCAATGTTGTCTGCCTTGAGGATCGTTTGTGGAAAGGCTTCCTCCAGAGGCGTTCCCGGTATGAATTCTTCCTTGCAGCCGTCACCTTTCCAATCCGCCAGCACGAGACTCCAGCCGTGATCCCGATGCTCTCTGGCTTTATGCATGGATTGCTCGGTGGGTAATTCTCCACGGCGTTCGAGCCGGCCAAGTTCGGCTTTCAGGGAGTCGAGTTGCTTTGTCCCGTCAATAACTTTCGCTTCCTCCGACTTGATATCTCGGGATATCCCATCCATCTCCTCGCCGGTACTGCGGATGGTTGCTTTGGTCGGCACCGCGAGAGTTCCCGTGGCGTCCAGGTCCTTTGGCGCTACTATCAATTCCCGATGGCGTTCTTTTGCCTCCAGGGTAAGACGTTTCACCTCGGATTCGCTCAAGGCAAGTGTGCGATTGGCTTCGGTCGCTGCCGCCGCTACGGACAAGGTGTCTCGGAGTTTGGTCATGTCGGTTTCCGGCAGGGTCTGCAACTGCGTTTCCAGGGTATCAATCTGCGTCTTGAGATCGCCGGTCTTCTTTATATTTTCCTCGTGCTCCTTCTGGGCATTTTGAAGGGCCGCGGCGGTTTCCTCACAGGCGAGCCGATCGGCAGTGTTCAGCCGCAGTTTCTCGAGTTCCGGGATGCTTCCGGTGAGTCCCAGATTCTGCATGCCCGTCTGCAGGGTCGTTTCCAGTCCAGCCACTTCGGTTTCCAAATCGGTCAGGTTTTTTTTGCGATCCCGATAAACGCCCAGATCCTGGTGTAAACGGTCTAGTGCATCTGCATCGGCAAGGAGGGCCGGTGAGGTCTGGCAACCTGCCAATAGCTCTTGGAGCTTGGTGATCTGAGCCGTTAGGCGGTCAACTTCCGCCTGGGTTTCGCTTGCCGATTCACGAGCGGCACGCGCCCGCTCGATAAAATCACTGGAAACTTCAGGCATCGGAGGCAGATTTTCCAGTTTCCGCATCTCCTCACTTAAACGCCCCACGGTAGGCAGCGCATCTTCACAACGGGCAATCCATTCCAGTTCCTTTGTAAATGCCGAAATCTCGTCTTCGAGCTTGATTTTGGCCTCCCCGGCATTCGCTAAAGCTGTTTCGATATTCTCCCAGGCCTCAGGGTTTACAATGGCTTCACGGCTTTTGCGCAGGAGGTCTTTGTAATCATTCACTGCTGGGCGAATCGATACATTGGCTGTTGAACGGCCTTTGAAGAGCCTTTCTGCTTCCTCGATCAGCGTCGCGAGAACCAGTTGAATGGGGGTCCCTCCCATACTGGCCGAGAACAGAGCATTGCCGATATCCCCCTTGCCTTGGAGAAGTTGTTCCGCCCCTTCGCGGAGTTCCCTCGTACCCAGGCCGAACATCGTGGAGAAGTATTCCTGATCGACGCTGCCCAGAAACGGGATCAAAGCATTGTCCGGCAATTCATTGCCATTGGTGTCCAGCAAGGTGTTCTTGTTTCCCTTGCGGCGTTGGAAGGTAAGCCGTTCCCCCGACTGGTTGACGATCTCACCCCTTATTCGTAATTTCTTGTAATCGTGGACGAAATTATCCGGCGACTGGCCGTGTATGCCGAAGAGCAGATCTCGAAAAGCGCGGAGCAAAGAACTTTTTCCTGCTTCGTTGGCTCCATAAATGACGTGCAGATCACCCCTGTCCGCGGGAAAGGTGAGATCCAGATTCGTAAACGGGCCGAAAGCGGGGATATGCAGTCGTTCAAACCTCATGAGGCCTGACCTCCCTTCGTTCCCAAGGCAGCCAAAATAATGGCCCGCACATCCTCCATCGCGTCTGCCCGCTGGCTCTCGCACCAGTCAGATTCAACGTCGGTTCGGATTTCAGTCGGTAAAATATCGAGCATCTCCTTGATCTCGGAGGGAAATAGCCCAGGTTCGACCCTCGCTTGTTCCAATGTCTCCAAAACGATTTTGGTGAGAGCATCCCGTTCCGCAAGTTTTGCCAGATCATACACAGGGGATGTTGACACCTTGATTCGTTCGAGCCAGATGGCATCCCCTCCCTGATCTTGGGCTCGGCCCAGTAATTCGGCGCGCCAGCGGTCCGCATCCCTATGAAGCGAACCGTGTAGAGGCGTGGCTCCTGTGAACACAACCCTGGCGGCGACCAATCGCCCCTCCGCTTCACTCACAGCGTTGGCCATCGCTCTTGACGCACGACTAAGCGCTTCCGTCTCTTCTGTTACCCCTGCAAGATCGATCTCAAGGACCTGCCACCGAACGACATCAAGGTCACGCCACTCCGCCTTCTCCACGACCAGTGAATCATTTACCGTGACTAATCGGCATCCGTGTGGCCCAGTCTCCCGGGCATCCCGCCCCTGACAGCTCCCCGTGAACACGATCCAGGGATCCTGGCAGATCACCTCAGGTTGGTGGATATGTCCGAGTGCCCAGTAACCATAGCCTTTCTGGCACAGGTCCTTTTCCGAGCACGGGGCATAGGTGTCATGACCGGTGCGGCCAGTCAGACTCGTGTGCAGTAACCCAAGGTTGAACTTGTTGGGCACAGCGGCGGGATAACCGTCAGCAAGATTTTCGGGCACGGCCCGGTTCGGGAAACCGTGTCCGTGGATGACCACGGGATGTCCTGATACTTCCTTCGATTCCACCGTCCGGGTGGAGAACGTGTGCACATTATCCGGGAGGCTCAGTTTTCTGGAAATCAACGAGGCCGCATCGTGGTTTCCTGCGATCAGGTAAACGGGGATGTCCTTATCGCGCAATCGCGCCATCTGTCCCCGGAAAAATAGGCCGGTGCTGTAATCCTTCCAATCCCCATCGTAGAGATCCCCAGCGATGACCAGGAAGTCGACATTCTCATCGATGGCCAGTTGGACCAGATTTTCGAAAGCCCGGCGTGTTGCCCCTCGGAGGACATCAACAGGCGCTCCTTCGTGGGCCTCGAGACCCTGAAGCGGGCTGTCGAGGTGGGCATCAGCAGCGTGGATGAAACGTATCATGGCAGACTCCTTATACCCGTTTGGGTTATCTGCTGACTTGAGAACGGCATCCAACATGGCATTCCCCCAACAGGCCGCCAAGAGAGAGCACAAGCAAGGCGGCCAATGTTATCAGAATTTTGGTCCATATCCGTTGACAGAGTTCTCCCTATTTTGTATACTAATGCCATGAAAAAGAAATCCTTGATCGAAACCAACCCCTACTTGAAAGACCCAGTCAAATGTGAAGCCGCTCTTATCAGATTTGTGGTTTCCTCTTCGGCTATCGAGGGTGTCCGCTGCAAAGGCATGGAAGATTCCTCTGCGGCTACAGGGACGTTCGTTGTCAAGAATCCTTCCTCTGTTCGGCGGCCTTCAAAGCAAAAGAAAGCAAACCCTTAAAAATCTCGCTCATTGGATCATAATTTCGGTCAATACCTGCCCGTACTGCGGCGAAGTATTCATTTTTTTTCTTTCCTTTGATCTTGCTGAAGTCAAGATACGGCATTCCGGCCTGAAGGGCCATCACCACGGCCAGTAGCCGTGCAATCCTGCCATTGCCCTCCCGAAAAGGGTGGATCAGCAGCAATTCCACATGAACAACTGCCAATACCTCCGCCAAGGCCGCAAGTGAGCCTGCGCGACAGGGAGTGTGGCGAGTCAAGAGCTTATTTTCCAACTCCGCCATAAGTCTTAGGATCTGCGCCGGGAACGCGAAAGTGAAATCGCCTTTGCTCATGATTATTTGACGATATTGTCCTGCCCAGACGTAGATGCTCTCCAGCCAGATCCGATGCAACGTGCAAATATCGTCTGCCGTGAAAACATGATCCCGGTCAAAGTTCCGCATTGCCCATCTCGTAGCCCGTTTAAGCTCCTCCGATTCCACATCGTCCATCATGCGCTTCGTTTTGATCCCCAACAAATTCTTCAGAACGTAACCACGCGCCCCAGGTTCATATTGGTCTTCAATAAGTGAGGTAGTATCATATCGTCCCGTTTTTTTCATCTAGCCTCTTTCTTCCGGGCCAGTGTGAGATGAACATTGTTCCAGCGGTTGCCGACGAATTCCTTGCCACCGATGGGATCTGTTCCGGGTTCAGCTTCGCACCAGAACCAGGGATAGTCGGATGTTGGGCGGGTGGGCTCGGTACCCCGGTCTTTGTCTTTGAGCGCAAGGGGAATGGCACGGAACAGTCCCGCTCCCCGCTTGCCGACATCACCTGCCAACAGGAAAGGGCGGATGTTTTGGCGGATGCCGTCATTGAGGTCGGGATGCCATCCTTGGGCCTGGTCTTTGAGGGGCTTCCAGCGGACGAAGATATCGAGCGGCGCCTCCCCTTCGAGGACGGCAGCGAGTTTCGTCTGAAGGGCGCGGGCGGCGCCGAGACGTTCGGCGGCGCCGGGTTTGTCGGCTCTGGCATCATCGGACTGCCGCTGAATCCAGTTACCCAGGTAACTGTAGGCCAGCTTTTGCAGAGCGGCGTGGTCGAGCTTGTGGTAGTTGATTAAGGCGTGGAAGCCGTCGGTTAGGCCGTCCCAGATGTGCCAAATAAAAGGGCGGTCATGAAAGAGTTTGGCGTGCTGCTCGAAAAACTCATCACGCAGCCACTCTTCGAGCGTTTTGGATTTACTGCCCTTCAGCCCGGCCGCGGCGATGAGGGCGCGCTCGTCGAAGGAGACGAGGGCTGCGGTCAAGAGCTGACGCAGGCGGGCAGCGGCCGGTTGCTCGTGGTTGAGTGGCGGCAGGCAGACAATGCCGTCTTCGTCGGTGAAGGATTCCAACCCATCCGGGCCAAGGGCGGGACAATCGGGAAAGCTACTGCCGGTCTGGCGCGGCCAGCGGTAACCGAGCAGGCGAGCCACGGCGACGTGCAAGGGCTGCTCTGCGCCTTTTGGATGACCGTTGAATAGCCACTGTGTCGGGTCATCGCTGTGCGGTTTGGGCAGGCTGTCGGGGTATTTCGCAGCGGCGGCTCGTTGTCAGTGGGCAAGGTCGAAGGGGATTTTTACAACTACAGCAGTAGAAACGGCTAAGCTTTGATCAACCTTCCTGACTTCTTCTTCAAATTGAGAGTCGGCAACAAATGAGTACAATTCTGGAAGTATCTTTGTTCCGCTTTTGGGAACAATTACCGTAATTTCACTTGTAAAAGGCATTCCAAAATAAAAGAAGGATGATATGCGTCCAACGTTTGTCAGGCAGATTCCACTCCGATTATATGCTTTCATCCCTTGAAACCTTGCAAAATCTTTTCCTGCATTTATCCAGTCCAAGATATATGAGTAACCAACCGTACTTCCGCTTTGAGGACTACCACAGGAAAATCTCCACCTCGTGAAGGAATTATGCTCCCATACAAATCGTTTGAAACGGTTGTCATCACCGGTCTTGATCCCCTGAAAAGACTCCGCCATTTTCTCCAATAATTCTGATGAGTTTTCTTCCCCGAAAACAATCCTTGTATCTGGATTCCTCAACTGTCCGTCTTGCCCCACTGCCACTACCGCAGAGTCCCGTAACAACAAAGCCTTTTCTTCCACATTGCGCGGAGCACTGGCATCCAAGCCGTGCAACATTTGGGCGGTAGTAGATTTTGCATGTGTCAATGAGATGAGAATGGCATTCACTACTTCGCCGCTGATGGCCTCGAACGCACCCGGCCCTAACCGCGCAAGCAGATTCCAGGTTTCCGTCTTGATCAGGTGCTCCCGTTGTTTTTTGTAGCTGCCCAAAAAAAGCCAGCTCTGCGGTGTAACCAGCGATATTGAACCACTGCCGACTGCACAGAAATCCAGGCATCGCTGTACGAAACAAGTGGCGAGGTCGGTCTTAGCCTCTGGATAGACAAGCTCGCAGTAATCCTTGAGCACTTCATCCTGCTTACCTCGTCCGAGGTAGGGCACGTTTGTGATGACGAGGGTGAATTGACCGGCGAGCAACTCGGCAGCTTTGGCGAGACCTTGGGCGATGACTGCTAGTTCGACAGCGTCATTTTCAATTTTGGCTTTTTGGTTGTCGCTGGACGCGAGTGCGGTGGTGAGCAGCGGGGCAAGTTCGTGGAACTCGGCCTCGATGAGATCTCCGGCGAGCGCACGGGGGTTGATGAGGCTACCGAGTACAGGGGCATCTTTGAAGAGGCCATGCAGGCGCTTCATGCCGCGCCGTAGGCGGTCGTTCTCGCCAGCGAGGGCTACCCATTCGGCTTCCCCGGCGATAGGAGCGAGACCTGAGCAGGCCAAACTAAGGCTGGGCAAGGCTTGATAGCCCGCGAGTTTCCACGCCGTCAGCGCAACATTAAACGCAGCAATCTGGGTGCAGCGTTCATCAAGTTCCAGGCCATGAATGTTGTCCTTGAGAACCGCAACCACTGCCGCTTGTGCGCCGAGCTTTTCTTCCTCCAGGCGTAGACGAACGAGCAGTGGCAGGGCAAACACCAGGAAGTGGCCGCTTCCCATGCAGGGATCAAGCAGACGAATCAGCCGTGCAGATTTTGGCCAACCGCCAAAGATGCCTGCGGCGGGAAGCCAAGTCTTTGTCGTTTCGTCCTGCACGAAGCGCAAATAGGTCCACGAGATCGCGGGCACGCCATCGCGTGCGGCAAGTTTGGTCTGTGCCCTTGCTTCTTCCTCACTGTTTGCCTTGATAGGCCCGAGCTTGCCAGCCCACCACGCACCAAGGGTGTTGTGGAGAAGGAACTCCACCATATAATCCTCGGTAAATAGCTGGGTGACGGGAGAGAGTTCATCAGCGCCGATCTTTTTGCCGGACTTGTTGACCTCCTCTTTCCGCTGGGCTTGCCAGAATTGATAGGTCCAGCCGAGGGCGTCGTCGGTGCGGAATGCTTCCGACGGAAGGGCTGCAAGGAGCTTGCGAAGTTCCACCTGGTCGTTGAGAGCAATCGGGAGGTCGAGTGCCGGGTCGTCGCGTCGAAAAACGCCTGGGAGTTTGAGGCTGGCGAATCGGCAGGCGAGATCGTGTCCATCGCGTGCGCCGAGTTCCGGCGCGAGTTCTTCGCATTCCTCAAAAGTCACGGGGATATTGCCATTGGCCTCGTCTGTGATGAGGAGATTGTTCTCCGTAAGGAAGCGGGTGAAGAGCAGGCGGTGCCAGTGCTCATAAGCGGCGAGTTCAACGAGATGATGCATGTCTTGAATGCCGGTGCGCAGGTCGCGCTGATCGCCGAGAGCGCGGCCACGCGAGCGGAGTCGATTGCGAAGCAAGCGCTGCTCCACGCTCATATGGGCACGGTATTCTTTCTCATGGACCGCCAGGTTTTCCAATGCCGCACGGCAGGCCGACTCTGCAAGGGTGCGGGCATCGGCGGTGACCTTCTCGAGAAGTCTTCGCTGTTCTTTAGAAAGGGATATGGACATAGAGTGTCAATTCCTTAGAGGATCACCGGTCCGTCCTTCAAAGCGGTTTCGATGGCAGTTTTAGATTTATTCAGCCAGTCATCAAGTTCTGCCTGATCGTGAATGGTAGCAGCGGCAAGCGTCACGCGCCGGGCTTTGGGCTCTGCCTCAATGATGGCAGCAGCAAGGGCCTTATCGAACTGGGCGGCCAAGGCATCGGTCTGTGTCCGCCAGTTGGCAAGAGAACAAGACTGAAGAGCCAGAAGCAGCTCGTCATCGGTCTCCGTAATTGGAGCTTTTTTTTACAACGCACCGGCACTGGTGAGCAGAGAGTTGCGTTTCTCTTCCGTAATTTTCAGCCAAGCCGGGCTGCTGCTGATCCGCGTTGTCTGAGCCGTGAACTCGTCGGTATGTGCCTTGTGTGCGCTGGTGAGACCTGCCCGCAAAACATTGGCGGCTACTTTGAGTACGGTGGCGACCGGATCAGGATCATCCAGGAGGGAGCGATTGGCGCGGATGGCGGTAAGGGTCGCAGACCATTCGGCTTGCTCTGCCAGTCCTGCGGCCTGGGCGACGAGTTTTTCGGCCAACACAAAGGCGGGAAGGCGTTTGTTGATCTTTTTACCCGTGGTCTGCCAAGTCTTGATCTTGGCCAGGAGGGCATCCCGCTGATCATGCAGCGCCATGAGAAGTTCATTCCCGGAAAGGGATTCCAGGGCGACGATCTCTGGTGCGGCAGGGGCCATGGGCGCGGGTGCGTCCCCGCCCGCCTGCGCAGCAATCATTTTGGCATGAGCGATAAAGCGGCGTGCGTCGGCGGCTTCGTCACCGGGAACAATTTTCGCAAGACCCGCTTCCTGGAAGAGTTTACGGATGGCAAGCTTCTGGACGGCGGTAAGGACCGGGCTCTCTGTGCGAAACGTCGCTTGGCTCAGCTTTTTCAGGTCCACCTCTGCCAGCGAAAGCGTGTTTCCGTTGATGCGTGCACTTAGATGGTTGCTCGCCAGTAATGTAGTCAAGACGGCGTCGATGGCATCCTGGGGCCAGCCGTAATCGATGCCAGTGAACTTCTTGCGGATCTCCAAGCCCGTCTTACCGGAGCCCATGAAGGCGATGATCGCTGACGATACCGGGTGGTTCTGCGGGTCGCCGGTAAATCCGACTTGTGCCAGTGCATCCGGGGAGCCATCCTTGGCTTTTTTGTACACCTGCGGCCAATTTGCGGAGTCGCCGTCGTGGAACTTGGGGTAGAGCCGGTTGAGGACCTGTTTGGCCGAAGCTTCCACACCTTCCTTGAGGGCAATAAAAGACTGCTCTTGTCCACCAGAAAGGAAGAGTCGTGCGCCACCAAGGATCTGCCCGATGAGTTCCTCAACGCGCAGTCCTTCGGCATTTTGTTTGGTGACCATCGATTGGCGGCATTCCTTGCCCTCTTGGGAGGTGGGATTGCCTTTGAAGTGCAGTGTCTCCTCAGCGGCCTGAGCGGAGGCGATGGCGTTCTTGAGTTCGTCGGCATGGGTTTTGGGAAGGAACAGGTGGAGCGTGGGGTCGTCGGTGCTGAGTTTGCGGATGTCCGCCAGCACGGATGCTTCCGGGGCCGAGAAACCATCGCGTGCCCAAAGCGTAATCGCGTCGGTTGGTTCCGGCTTGCCTTCGCCATGATGAAGAACAATTTTACGGCGTTCCTTGGCATCGCCGTGGAGCACGGAAGGGTTTCCAAGGGCTGTCGTCAGGGCCTTGTCGAGAGACTGGGTCAGTCGGGCGGCAATCAACGGTTGGTCATTCAGTGCGGTAGCGCGCCGTTTGCGGAATTCAGCCTCCCAGGTGGCACCTTCCGTGGTTTGCAGGCGGTATTCACTATCCACCTTCATGAGAACGCCATCCTGCTCCATGGCCCCCAGCAATACGGGGAGTTGCTGCCGGAGTTGGGTGCTGCCTGTGACGAGATCTTCACTGAGCAAGTCGGCCAGGTGTTCGGGTTCGGCGCGGATCCCGAGGTCGGTGCCGTGTTCACGTGGAAGTTTGTTGATCAGAAAAACAAGTGAACAGATGCGGCTGCGCAGGATGCCGTCAGGTTTGGTCTTTTGCTGCTCGATGATTTCCTGAAACCGCTTTTGCATTTCACCGGTGGTGACAAGATCATTGGCAATCTGATCGTAAATGAAGTCCGCAGGAACGATGGCGCCCAGTTCGGCATCGGCATAGGCACGACAGGCTTCGTGAACGACACGGAGCTGGGTTCGCATCTGGGCGGCCGTTCCGGTCGCGTCAACGGAATGAAGAACGCGTTCCCAGAAGCGGCGGCGCACTGGCAGCATCGGAAAGTCCGGGAGGTAGGCGAGATCGTCCTCCGATTGCGAAGCAATTTTGGTTGCCTTGAGTTGGCGGGTGATTTCCCCTTCGTTTTTGTCAATCAACTGTTTAATCTGGGCTTTTTTGTCTTCACGCTTCTGCAAGACGACGGTGCGCACGACCTTTTCCACATCGTTGTCTTTAAGGTGAATCTTGATGGTGAAACGGCCCATCAGGCGCTGGAGATTCGGCATGTCGTTGAGGGCGCTCTGGCCGGTACCGACGATCATCAGGCGTCCGTCCATTTCTTTGCTTAGCGTCTCGGTAACTTCCTGTACGTCGAGGGCGATCTGCGCGTCCTGATCAATGAATTGCTGGATTTCGTCAAGCACCAGAAGCGTGCAGGGCATTTTCCCATTGATGGATAGCGCTTCGCGGATAATATCGCGCATCTCATCCATGCTGACATCGTCCACATTGGGATATTCGGCCCTGAGCAGCGCGCCCACCTGAGAAGGATCTTTCAGGTGGTCATTGCACTGGACGTATGCCTTCGCCACTGCGCCGGAAGTATATAAGCGACCAAGTTCTTTGTTGAAATCCTTGCCCTGGTCTTCGATAGCTTTTTTGAAGGCATCGAACTTCCCATCCCGCTTCAAGTGGATGATAAACTTGGCGTAGGGATACCCTTCAGGCAAACCAACGGATTTGAAAAACAGGCCCATGACACGCATGCGTACGCTGCCCGCCCCGGATTTCAGGGTGCCGCCCGCCATGTGCAGACCGTCATGGCGCTTGCCAAGGGTCGAGATCTCGGTGAGAAGATCGGTGATTTCCTCGGGAAGATGGGCGATGGAACGGGCAGTGGTACCGTCCGGAAAAGCGAAGTTGATCCAAAGGTAACGCAGGACTTTGGCAAGATGGGATTTACCGCAGCCATAGAAGCCGCTGATCCATGCTGCTTTCTGCTGGGGACTATTGAAGCTGTCCCGATAGCCTTGAAGAATGCGGCGCATCCCGTTGAGGTATTCGCCTTCACACACGAATGATTCGAGTTCATACCGCAGCGTATCGAGATCATCGGTATTGTTACTGGAGACGCCATCATTGACGAGTTTCCAAGCCAGTGGGTCCTTGAGGAAGATTTCTTTGGTTTTCACTTTGGGGAGCCTCCTGTTGTTATTTCTCGGAAAGTATCGGGGCCGCGAGGTAATTCCATCCAGTTCGTGCATCGAGAAAACGATAGGTGTTCCCCTCTTTCTCGCCAGGGAAAAAAACGAGCAGGTATCCGGGGAAGGTTTTTTCCAAACCCTCAATCAAGTCGGAGACGTGTAGAAAGTCGTAAAGGTCCATCAATCCCGTCAGGGCAAAGACAGTTTTTTCGGGTGTCCTGGAACGATCGACCTCCTTTTGAAAAAACTCCGTGAGAACATCTTTCCATTCGGTTTTGGCATACAGTTCAATATCACCAGGATTCTTGAACCATTCGGCCCGTTCTTCCTCATCGACGGAGGCAAGCCACCGGGCCAAACTGCCTTTCAGGTCGACGCGCACCCAAGGATGGCCGGCTTCCTTGGTCGCCATCTCGAAATCGTCAATGCGATTGATGAGCCGCCTTTCATCCTCGGCAGGATAAACGGCAAACCACACACGCTGCGATGCCGGCAGCCCAGGCCGAAGCGGCATTTGAATATGGCTGCGATAGTTTTCGAGTAACTGGTCAATGCGATTCATGAAGGAGAACCTCTTCTGCCGGGGTGAGAAGATTGGAAAAATCAAATTCCACAATGCCCGCCGCTTGTTTGAGTGAAAGCAGTCCTTTTGCGGAAGCCAATGAAAGCGAGGCCTGCAATTGTGCTCGGTTCGACGAAACGAGTGAGGCAAAGGCAGAGTCGAGCAACCGCTCGCCACGTAGCCCAGTCAAGTAGCCCACGAACATGGCGTAAGCTGCTGAAACGGGTCGAAAATCAGGGAAGCTTCTGATCTTTTTTACTTTACCTGCGAGGTGGCCGCTGAATGTCCAAGTTGTATTTACGTTTCTGGCCATCGAGGCTTTCGTGACCCGACTGAAGCGGCCAGGAAAACCGTTTTCGAGATGCTGTTCCATTGCGGTTCTTTCCAGAACCTCGCCGAGGCGCAGGGTGCGAACCAACTCGAAGCTCTGGCGCAGTTGCGGATCACGGGCATAGGCACAAACCAGGCAGAGCTGGGGCAGGGAATCAAAATCGGTGTGTCCAAAATCCCAGAGAACGCGGAACAATGCTTTTTCGCGGTCCAAGCCATATAAGTCTCTTAAATGGCGAAGACTCTTCTTGCGACTGCTCAAAGTGGATTTTTCCAGGACATTTTCATCGAGAATGGCCCGGGCTAAATCATTCTTCGTCGCCGTGAGGGGCATGGCCTGAACAAGAGCACGCATCTCCAGATACATCATCGACCGCGCCGAATGGCCCCCGAGACTGGCTTTAGAGAAACCGAAGGGATCGTCATATATTAACATACACCTGCCTATGTATATGAAATGAGATTGTTGTTCGCCCACATACAACCATTATGTTGGTTATTCAAGGCTTTATTTGATAAATATCTTCCGGCGCGATTCCCTGACCGCCGGTTATTTTATTACTGACAAAATTTTCAATACGTCGTTGTAAAATACATAATAACAGTGCCTTAATTAATGAAGCACTATGAAAAATTTTTTGCCCTCCTGCGCAGGCATAACGATTGCTCTTTTTGCCGCGCAGCACTCCTTTCCCATCCTTCGGCTTCGAGTATGGTCATGTTGGAAACTCGCCTGGTTTCAGTCGAAGCAGGAACTCCTCGCAGGGTACACAGAGGATGCCGTCTCGCAAAAATCTCTCCTTCCCCCGATACAGCAGCCAGCGGTGGCTTTCCGGAAAGTCTTCGCCGAAGCTTTTAAGCCCGCGCAGATCTTCCGGCCGCACCTGGGAGGAGTTCTTCACTTCCAGCGCGTACAACCCAGCCTCGCCATAGACCACGAAATCCACCTCTACTTGCGACCGTGTCTGCCAGTAATACAATTGGTGTTGTCCTGCCGAATAGTCGCACCAGGCCCGCAGATGCTGGGCAACGAGACTCTCCAGCGCCGCTCCGTCGATCTCCGACGGAGCATCCAGGGGACCGGACGGCCGGTTGGCGCGGAAGACGCCAGCATCAAAAAAGAAGAACTTCGGATGTGCCGCCAGTTCGCGCTTTGCCCGCCGGGTGAAAACCGGTACTCGGAAAGCGAGCAAAAGATCCTCCAATATTTCCAGATAGCCCTCCACCGTTTTGCGGTTTACGTGGCAATCCCGGGCAACGTTAGCCAGGTTGAGCACGGCCGCCTGCGAAAAGCTGATGGCTTCGAGGAAGCGCGAAAAGTTTCCGATATTGCGCACTAACCCTTCCATCTGCACTTCTTCCCGCAGATAGAGGCCGTTGTAGGCGCGCAGGATTTCCTCGGGTGCCTTGCCCCCCCGCACGATTGGCAGCATGCCCAGGCGCAATGCCTCCTCCAGTTTGAATTGTGCGCCGAGTTCGGCGGCCATGAAGGGATACAACGTCTTTTGCGCCGCCCGTCCGCCCAAGAGATTTATGCCGCCGCGCCGAAGTTTGCGGGCGCTCGAGCCGGTAAATATAAACTGTACGCCCTGCTTTTCCTCGATCAGCAGATGGACCACATCCAGTAAGATCGGCAGTTTTTGCACTTCGTCGATGACCACCTGCCGGACTTCCGGCCTGGCCCCTACCAACTCGCGCAGACGCTCTGGTCTCGCCGACAGCGCACGTAAAGTTTCCGGATCCAGAAGATCTATCCGCAGCGCCTGGAGAAAAAGTCTCCTGGTCAACCAGGTCTTGCCCGTACCGCGAGGGCCAAGCAGGAAGAAGTGATCGGCAGGAGGTATGAAATATCGCGGGATTGATTCCATTTTGCGCCTCAAAATAGCAGAAGAGATGCTATTTTATAAAACATATTTACACGGATGGCAACAGAAAATGATGATGATCACGCGATTTTATCCTTCCGCGATCTCGCGGCGTTTGTTTTCGAGGAATTGTTCCAGCTTTTCTTTCTTGGGCGGCTCAAGCTGTATCTGGGAATTATACACACTCCCTAAAAACTGGACAGGGGGACCCTCTGTGCCAATGTGAGTGAGACACTTCCTCCCTTAGAATTTAGTGTATATGGCGAGGGCGGGAAGGAGAGATTTCATGGAGAAAAAGAAAGCTGTTATGGTTCATGTTTCACATGCAATTGAGGAAATGTAAGGAGCCCGCGGCACGGTTAAATGGAAAGAACTCCTTCACAAAACTGCATTTTTCAGTCAATATCAGCCATTCGCCACACCCGAGAGCAGGCCCCTGCTTTTCAGTGGATGGGGCTTGCTGATGCGGGCAAATAATGGTATCGGCAAATCGTCATGCCGGGGGAAGCCGACATCCGGTGATTTCGAAATGTACCGCCGCTTTCGCCGGAGCGACGGCGGCGCATATTATTCAAAGACCCTGCGCCAGGGCGGGGTGGGGAGTATTCAGAGCGGATGCACATACTGACCGTTTATTTTGAAGGCGCCGAACTCAACGGGGCGGGGAATATGGATTTTCGCTCCGGGGAATCGGAACTCCGGAAATGGACGATCTGGCCTGATACCCCCCGGGCCGCCGAGCGCCTGAGGATGCTTGCCTTGATCTGCGGCGACAATCAATCCCCCCGCCTCCTCACGGCATTTCCTCCTTCGGCAGGCAACCCGAGCAAAAGAAGCCTCAGACTGGAATTTGTCCTTGCCCGACACGCCCCCCGCGATGTTCCGGCGAACGTATTTCCCCTCGTCTCATCGGGCTTTGAGGCGCTGCCGGGGGGCGCCGTGCAAACCATGACAAGGCAGGAGTGCCGCCACGGCGGCTGCAATATCCCGTATCGCCACAACCCGCTGGGGCGAAGCTTGCGGCAGAATATCGCGCTGGCCTACGGTCCCAGGTGGCAGCTCCATCAAGGCACGGACTGTTTTGACTTTTCGCGGACAACCGTTTGCTCCGGGCGCTTGTTGTCTCTTTTCGACAGCGGGGCCTGCTTGACCGATCCCGTGCTCTTTCTTGAAAAACTCCACTACCGAACCCGGAAGGCGCGCCTGCCGGCGGTAAGAACAATGGAGCTCTTGCGCGCCCTTTTCCGCAAGGAATGCGGGATCGACACGGAGCGCTGGACGGACAGAGACGTCTCTTTTGCCAGAGAGTGGGAAAAATTGACACCCTGGCAGATACAGGCTGTCGCCCCCGTCCTCGACGCTGTCCGGCATCTGCTGGATGCCACGCCCCATGACCTGAACCCGCTGGAAAGACCGGGCGTTATTCTGTGGAGATTTTCTTCCTCATTCTGCCGTGATAGCCGATTCAACGGCTGGATTGCGGCGCTGGATCGCCTGTTTCCCACCATGCAGTTTGTGGCGGCCCTTCCTGCGGATGCGGCGGAGGCGCTTCCTCGCGAGGTTGTGGAAAAAAGGCTGGGGCTGCCTGCGCCCGTCGCTGCGACCGCGAAAAGGCGGTTCACCCATCTGGGCCGTATGGACGCCGGAACGGTTCTGCTGATCGATGTGGACGGAAAAATTCCGAATGTCGCCCTGATGAAATTGAGCGCCTTTTACCGCCGCACCGGATATAAAACAACCCTGGTGCGGCAGGAGCGCTGGGATGTGGAGACTGTGGAGCAGGTTTTTGCAAGCTGCGTTTTCCACTGCTACTCCTCGCTGCAACGGGTGGCGAGGCTTCGGAAAATATTCGGAGAACGCCTGCAGGCAGGCGGCTCCGGACTTGATTTGAAACTGCGGCTGCCTGCCGAAATCGAAAACATGGCCGCCGATTACAGCCTTTATAGCGAAACGGCGGAGAAGGCCGTCGGCTTTCTCACCCGGGGTTGTCCCTTTGCCTGTCGCTTCTGCCTTGTCCCCGTCAAGGAAGGCGCACCGAGACAGGTCAGCGATTTTGACGATTTGCTTCAGGGAAGGACAAAACTGGTACTGCTCGACGACAACATCCTTTCCCACCCTCAGGCGGAGCAATTCCTGGAGGAGATGGCTGTAAGAAAACTGGAGGTCAATTTCAATCAGACCCTTGACCTGCGGCTTGTGGACAGAAACCGGGCCGGGTTGCTGAGGCGCATTTCCTGCCGGAATTATCGTTTTTCCCGCCTCAACTACCATTTCAGCCTCAACGGGGTGGGGAATCTTGATGTATTGCGGCGCAATTACGAATACCTGGGGCTTCGAAAAAGACAGGACAATGTTGAGTTTGTCTGCATGTACGGGTTTGATGCGACACTGGCCGAGGATGTCGAGCGTTTTCAATTTCTGCGGTCGCTGCCCGGGGCGTATGTTTTTGTGCAGGAGTACATGCCCATTCCCGGCGGACCCCAAGGCGGGAATCCCGCTTTCTTCGACAATCGGGCGGAGGAGCTCGTCAATCAGCTTGTCAAAATATGTTTTCCGCAGAACATGAAGAGCATGGAGAAGTATTACATGTGGCTGAGCCGCCTCTATTTTGAAAGATTCGGCAAATTGCACATGCCGCTGGTTGATACAATCTTTCGCTATAACCACCGGGACCGCAAGGGAATGTACATTGCCCGCATGGAGTCCCGATCCGGGCAGGGGTGATGCCATCTTTCCCCTTCGCCTTCGGTCTGGGGCAATCTGACATGCACCTTATTGCCCTGCCCAGTTTCCGGGGAGTTTTACATTTTTGCATTGCGGCATTTCCCCAGGTGCTGTATGGTGGCCGGGAATCCGTTCAGGAAAAATTCGTTTTATAAACATTATAACTACGTTTTCAGAAAGGGGCACAGCGATGATCAATAAGGCAATTCTGGTAGGCAGGCTGGGGAAGGATCCGGAGGTGAAGTACATGCCTGACGGTACGATGGTAACAAATTTCAGAATAGCTACTGATTTGCAGTGGAAGGATAAAAACGGCGAGAAGGTTCAAAAGACAGAATGGCACAGTATCGTAACTTATCGAAAACTGGCTGAAATCTGTGGAAAATATCTGGTTAAGGGCAGCCTTGTTTATGTCGAGGGCCGCATTCAGACCAGATCCTGGGAAGATAAAGAGGGCGTCAAGAAATATTTTACCGAGATCATCGCCTCCGATATGAAGATGCTGGATTCGAAGGGCCAGCGAGACTCCGACGTCGGGCGCGAGGAACCGCCTCTGCCGCACCCCGGGGTAGATGGCCCGCTGCCCGATGAAGACGTGCCGTTCTAAATGTTGAGAGCGTTTGAGAATTTGAAGCTTGATTTCTAGCAAACAAAGAAGGTTGAGGCGGTTAAACACGGGAGGATTCTCATGTATCCAGATTTGAAAGGAAAAACCGCGGTCGTCACGGGTTCGGGAAAAACGAGCGGCATCGGTTTCGGCATTGCAACAGCGCTTGCCTCCTCCGGCTGCAATATCGTCATTGCCGATCTGGGAAGACCCGTGGCCGCCGAGCTGGCGATAAAGACAGCGACGAGCGAGGAAATGAAAGACATCGCCGCCGAGCTTGCCGACACTTTTCAGGTAAAGACGCTTGCCGTTGCCGTCGATGTCACCGACACCTCCTCGATTGCGCAGATGGCCGGGGAAATAAAAGAGGCTTTCCCGCATGTCGATATTCTCTGCAACAACGCCGGGGCGGTCTTCGGGGTTCCCAACACGGTGCTGAGTTATGGAGAGGCGGACTGGATCAAAACGATTGACGTCAACCTCTTTTCCGTCTTTCGCGTCTCGCGGGCGGTGCTCCCGCTGATGACGGGAAGGCCAGGGGTGATTGTGAACACCGCCTCGCGGGCGGGGAAGGTTCCGCCGCTTTTCAACAGCGCCTACGCCATTGCCAAGGCGGGCGTCATCATGCTGACCAAAACCATGGCCAAAGAACTGGGCGGCGCCGGAATCAGGGTGAACGCCATCTGCCCGGGGCAGATCAAAACGGATCTCGAAAAATGGCGCTTCGGAGTTGAGGCCGCGTTTCTGAACTCGACGCTCGAAGAGCGCGAACAGGAGATGTGCAAAACAATCCCGCTCGGCTATATAGGACTTCCCACGGATGCCGGCAGTCTCGTCGCGTTTCTCGCCTCGGATGAGTCCCGGTACATAACCGGTCAGGCCCTTAATCTCGACGGCGGCCAGTGCATGGAATTGTAAACCAATTTGAGGTAATTGCAAAACTCCCCAACAGGTGTCACCCCCGCGAAAGCGGGGGGCCAGAAATCCTTGAGAAAACTGGATTATGAACATGAAGCTTCGCTTTGTGAACATAAACTTCGCTTACCCGCTTTCGCGGGAATACCATTCCGGACTTTTGCAATTGGCTAACTTTGTAAGAAGGAGGAGGCAAAATGGACAAGGTCATTGGCGCACAGCTTGCCGCGGAGGCTCTTCAGGAGCGGAAGGTTGATTACATCTTTTCGCTGAGCGGCGGTCATATCACCCCCATCTACCAATATCTGGAAAATACGGGGATCACGATCTTCGACACCCGCCACGAACAGGCGGCGCTCTTCATGGCCGAGGCCTGGGGGAGAATGAACAGGAAGCCGGCGGTGGCAATGGTAACGGCAGGCCCGGGCTTCACCAACGCGCTGACCGGGGTTGCCAGCGCCCGGCTCGCCAACGCGCCGCTCGTCCTGATTGCCGGCTGTGTCGGCCTCGAAAGCCGGGAGAAACTCGACCTGCAGGACATGAGCCAGCTTCCCGTCATCGAGCCGATGGTCAAAAAGGCGCTGGTCTGCTCCGTTCCCGAACGGATTCCGGAGTACATCGACATGGCCTTCCGGATTGCCGGGAGCGGCCGCCCCGGCCCGGTCTATCTCGAACTTCCCTGCGACATTCTGAACGCGGCGGTTGACCTGACCAAGGTAAGAAGGCTGCATACGGCCATCGCCTCCCGACCCGTTGACCGGGAAAATGCCAAAAAAGCCTTGGCGATGATCAGAAAGGCCAAAAACCCGGTGGCGATCGCGGGAAGCGGCGCGTGGTATGCCGATGCGGAAAAGGAACTGATTGAGTTTGTTGAAAAAACGGGGATTCCTGCCTTCACCGCCGGCGCCGGCCGGGGCGTCATCCCCGACACCCATCCGCTCTGTTTTGAATCGTCCCTCGCCATACGCCCGGGCGCCGCAATGATGAGCCTGATGACCACCGACCTGGTAATTTTTCTGGGCAATCGCCTCAGTCTTTTCTACATCTTCGGAGACATCTTCCCATCGGGCGCAAAATTCATTCAGGTCGATATCTCCCCCGAAGAGATCGGCAGGAACCGGACGATTGAGCTGGGAATCGTCAGCGACCTCAAGGCGTTTCTGGCGGAGACAAACGGCCTGCTCGAAGAGGAAACCTCCAGCGCCTCTCTGCGCGAACAGTTCCGGCCCTGGCTGGAAACCGTCCGCCAGTACGAAGCGGATGGCAAAAAACAGGCCGAACCTCTCTGGAATTCAGCCGCACTGCCGATCCATCCGATGCGGCTGGCCCGGGAGATCAACGATTTCATGAACCGGGATGACGACATCGTCGTTGCCGACGGGGGAGATACCGCCACCTGGATGGGCATGACCAGAACGATCCTCCGGGGCGGCCATTACCTCGATTACGGACTGTACGGCAGCCTTGCCATCGGCATCCCCTATGCGAATGCCGCGCAGTTGAAGCATCCCGGCAAGCGAGTTCTGCTCGTCACCGGCGACGGCTCGGTGGGCTTCAACTTCATGGAATTCAACACGGCGATCCGCAAGGGCCTGCCGATCGTCGCGGTCGTCGCCAACGATCAGGCCTGGGGAATGATCATGCACAGCCAGCAGTTGCGGATGGGCCATCATATCAATAACGGGACGGAATTGAACTGGGTGGATTACCACAAAATGGTCGAGGCAATGGGCGGCTTCGGGGAGCTCGTCGAAAAGCCCGAGGATATCCGCCCCGCCCTGGAACGGGCCTTCGCCTCCGGAAAAACCGCCTGCGTCAATGTCAAGATTGACCAGTCGGTAATCAGCCCGGGAAGCGTCGCCCTGGCCAATCTCGGCGGCTACAAGGCGGGATAGAAAAATCGCCCGGCGCGGCGCCCTGCCACGGTAATTTGTTCTCCATACAAGTGCCTGCTTTTAAATGAAGGACGGAAGTGTAAAACCCGCGATTTTCCGCCTGTTGCTGACAGAACAAAATTACCGTGGGCGCCCTGCTTGTCCCTTTGACAAGCGGACAACCGCCGTGATTTCAGCGTTTTCGGGTTGGAGAGATGACCGGGGAATTGGGGCTGATGCTGTGAAAAAGAGCGCTTGTGACTGGATATTTCAGAGCATGACCGAGGGAGTGCAGGAGCGGATTCCCATCGGCGAGTTGTGCATTGATCATGCCCTCATCCGGCAGGCCGAAAAAGGGGAGCGGAGCGATTTCGAAGAAACTTTGTCCTTCGTTTCCCGAATGAATCTCGATATTTTTACGATCTCGCCCGTTTATCCTCAAAATGTAAAACGACTGCCCCACCCCGCCGAGTGTTTGTGGCCTGATTTAAAAAAATGGACGGCGGAGACCCTGCTGTTTACCTTTGCCCTGTTGGATGGGGCGTTTGAATGGGGTTTGCGTCTCCTGGGCTTTCGGAACTTTTTGCTGCTGGATAAGACAGCGCCGGCGGCGCTCCGTGGATTCATCCAGCAGGTGGAGAAGCTGAATAAAACCCTGATCGCGTTTCTGGCAAAAAGTGGGGTTGACGGGGTTATTCTGGCAGACGACATCGCCTTTGGCAGCGGTCTCATGACGAGGCCCGCGGTTCTCCGCGAGTACTTTTTCCCGTCCCTGGCCCGACAGACAGCGGCGGCGGCGGAGCATAATCTGCTTGCGTTCTATCATTCCGACGGCAATTATAGAGAGGTAATCCCGGATATCATTGACGCGGGGTTCAGCGGCCTGCACTGCCTTGATAAATCCTCGGGGATGGACATGGCCCGGTTGCAGCAGGAAGTCGGGAATGCCCTTTGCCTGTGGGGACATCTGGATATAAACGATGCCATCCAGGCGGGCGATTCGGCGCGGCTGCCGGATTTGACTGCGGCCATTCAGCGGCTGGCTACCGGAAAAAGATTCATCCTCGGCACAAACAGCGGCCTTTTCCAAGGGATGAACGTAGAAGGCCTGAGCGCCCTGTATCGGTCCATATCGCCGCTGCCCAAGCCGCACAAGAACGCAAATGCGCCAGGTTGCCCAATGAATGATCGAGGGGAAGTCAAAGGATGAAGAGTGAGAAAATATCCATTCCCGCATACGTTCCAAGTGCCGCGCGATGATTGTTGACGGCCTCGTGGTTGTCATTCTGCTCGTTGTTTTTGCCTCCGCCCTGGTGCGTACGGTTTCCGGTTTCGGAAACGCCCTGGTCGCCATGCCCCTGCTGGCGCTGACCGGAATCGGCATGAAAACGGCGACTCCGCTTGTAGCACTCCTCTCGCTCGTTCTGGCCGTTTGCATCCTGCTGCAAAACTGGAAGGACGTGGATTTGCGCAGCGCCTGGCGTCTTCTGGCGGCAACCGCACTGGGCATTCCGCTCGGAACCTTCGTCGTGAAAAGCGCTTACGAAGACGTGGGAAAAATTTTGCTTGCCCTGATCATCATCGGGTTTTCCGGCTATTCCCTGGCCAAGCCGCAGCTGGACGCGCTGAAGAAGGAATGGCTGGCCTATCCCTTTGGCTTTATTGCCGGCATCCTGGGCGGGGCCTATAACTCCAACGGTCCTCCGGTAGTCATCTATGGTACGCTGCGCCGCTGGCGACCCGACGAATTCCGGGCAACATTGCAGGGTTATTTCCTGCCGTCGAGCATTATCATCGTTGCCGGCCACGGCATAGGAGGCCTCTGGAGTCCGGCCGTACTCCATTACTTTCTGCTTTCGCTGCCGGTTACGCTCCTTGCCTTATTGCTCGGGAGGCGGCTCCAGCGTTTTATTCTGCCGGGGCGTTTCGACCGGCTGATCCACGTAATGCTGATCATCATCGGAATGCTGCTTCTTTTCCAGGCGGTTTTTGCTTGACAGTTGTTATCTAAGCCGTGCATGTAGAGACGCCGGAGGCCTAATCCGGCGAAAAAGCTTTTCCGGGGCGCAGGCTGTTGCTTGCTGCAGCAAACCTTCAGGAGGGAAAAGATGCTGACGAACAGTTCTAACGGAATGATTCTCCATGTTGATCTCTCATCAGGCATTGCCGACCGGGAAACGCTGCCGGCTGAAGACGCCCGCAAATTCATCGGCGGGAACGGATTCGCGGCGAAACTGATCGGTGAGCGCGTTCCCGCAAATGTCGATCCGCTCGGCGAAAAAAACGGCGTGGCGATCGCCGTAGGCCCCCTGACCGACACCCCGCTATGGGGGACAAGCCGCGCCCACATGGCCGTCATTTCCCCGCTGACCGGCCTGTTTTGCGACTCCAATTTTGGCGGCGCTTTTGCCATTGCCCAAAAGCGCACCGGATTGACAGCGATCTTTATTCAGGGCAAGGCTGCCCGGCCGGTTTATCTTTTTATCAATGAAGACAAAGCGGAGATTCGCGATGCTTCCCATGTCTGGGGGAAAACGACCGAAGAGACGATCGTGATGCTTCAGGGCGAATGCGGCAAGGGGTCTGTCTGCATGGCAATCGGTCCGGCGGGCGAAAGAAAAATCCCCTTCGCCAACGTCGTCGCTGGCGGCCAGAGGCTCGGCACGGCCGGCCGCGGCGGCCAGGGGGCCGTCATGGGCTCGAAAAATCTCAAGGCTGTCGTAGTCAAAGGCGGCCTGAAAACAGCCGTTGCCGACGGGGATGGGCTCCGTGTTTTTCTTACGGAGAAGTTCCCGGAGCTGAAAAAAAGCAAGGGACTCATGACAAGTTTCGGGACCGGGGCGCTCCCCGGCCTGATAAATGCCAAGGGGATGATCGGAACCCGCAACAATACCCGGGAAACCTTTGACGAATGGCGGGAGATCTCCGCCGATTATTTCCTACCGAACTGCGGGGCGGGGCTCTCCGCCTGCCCCGGCTGCGTGCTGGCCTGCGGGAAGAACGTCACTGTTGGCGCTGGCGAGTATGAGGGGCAGACGGTAAAAATGCCGGAATACGAGACCATCTATGCGCTGGGCTCCATGCTGGACAATCCCGACCTCAACTCCCTCTTCAACGCGGCGCATCTTTGCGATTTGCTGGGCATGGACACCATTTCGCTGGGGGTGACGCTGGCCTTCGTTGCGGAATGCAGCGAACGGGGGATCGTCACGGAAGCAGATTTGGGGGGACGCGTAAATTTTTCGGATGGCAAAGGGCTGGCGGAGCTGGTAAAACTGACCGCCCGGCAGGAGGGGGTCGGCAAGCTTCTCGCAATGGGCTCCCGAAGGCTAAGCGAGCTATTCGGCAAGGATTCCGCAAAATATCTGTACGAGGTCAAGGGGCTGGAGATAGCAGGGCACTCGGCGCGGGGCCTCCGCGAGCTGTCCTTGGGATACGCCGTCGCCACCCGGGGGGGAAGCCACCACGATACCCGCCCCTTTTATCCGGGAACGCATCCGGATCCGGGGTTTGCCACGCGCCCCGAATATGTCGTCAAAAGCAACCATTTCACCAGCGTCGGGGACTCGCTTGTCATCTGCCGCTTCATCGAAGAGGGGATTCTCGGACCCACCGCAATCGGGGAGAACATGGCGCGAGCGGTCAACCTGATTACTGGCTGGGGCATCGATGCCGCCTGGCTGGAGCGCTGCGGCGAGAGTATCTATAATCTGGAGCGGCTCATCAATTGCCGGCGCGGGGTGACCAGAAAAGACGATACCCTGCCCTGGCGGGTAATGCACGAGCCCATCCCCGCGGGACCTTCCGAGGGACGGTTTTGCCCGCCGGAAGCCCTGTCGGAAATGCTGGATCGGTACTACCAGATGCGCGGCTGGGACAAGGACGGCGTCCCGACACCGGAGAAGCTCAGGGAACTCGGCTTGCCGACAGCGCCTCCCTGGGATAGTTGACCTTGCGGCGCATAATCGGGCCGACGCCTGACGTTGTCATTCCTTCCCGACGCATGGAGGACAGAAAATATGCATATTCTTGCTCTCCTGGAAAAACAGGGTAAAATTTTCAAGCTGGCGGTCAGTTTTGCCCTGCTCGCAGCAATCGGCATCCTGGATTTTTTTACCGGACAAAAGCTCGCCATTTCGCTGTTTTATCTGCTGCCGATTGCTTTTGTCACCTGGTTTCTCGGCAGATGGCCAGGGATCGTCGTTGTCCTTGCCGGCGTTCTGGTGCTGTTTGCGGCGGGTATTTACTCCGGGCATATCTACCAGAACGAAATTGTTGCTGTTTTAAATATTTTGATCAGATTCTCGTTATTTGTTTTTGTCTTGTTGCTCCTGTCGGCATTGAAAAGCGCCTTGGAGCGGGAAAAGGCATTGGCATCCACGGATTACCTGACCGGCGCGGCCAATGCCCGCCGTTTTTTTGAACTGCTGGGGCTGGAATGTCACCGTCTGCAACGATATGGACGCCCCTTCACGTTAGTCTATTTAGACCTTGACAATTTTAAGGAAGTCAACGATCGTTTCGGACATCCGGAAGGAGACCGGGCTCTTCGCGCCATCGTTCGTTACACCCGGGAGCATTTGCGGAAAATTGATGTGATTGCGC
>JAHYJE010000024.1 GCA_019429105.1 Syntrophobacterales bacterium | reverse complement strand
TGGCCTGACGGATGAGCTTGCGCATGCTGAACTTGATCACCCGATTCCACGGACAGACAGAGTCGCACATCCCGCATTGGTAGCAGAACTTGAAAACCTCCCCGCCGTTTTCCTTGATGACGTCTATCATCTCCCTGTAAGGAGCCACTGTCTCCATTTGCTTTCCTTAATTTTTCTTAATAATTTCAGCCCTTCCGGGACAGGGACATCCGGGTAACGGCATCCGTTACCTTCTGCGGGCCATATTTGTTCACCAATGATTCCAATCCTATTTTTAAATCTTCCGGCTTTGCCTCTTTTTCCTTCCCCTGTTCCTCAAGAGTTTCTTCATAAGTCAGGGCGCCGAAAGTGCACGCCTGCACGCACATCGGCTCCGACAGGGGCGGTTCGTCTTCACACATGTCGCATTTTAGAGGAAGGCCGGAATCGGGTTCCTTGAAGTGCTCCCGGGAGGGGCAGGAAGCGCCGCAGAAGCTGCACTGGCTGTATTCTTTTTTATCGATAATATAAGATTGCCGGCCGCTGCATTCGGCGGGCGTATAATTGGTGGCGCGCACCGGAACGTACAAATCAGTCCGTTCATAAATGAGAACCCGAATCCGGGCCCTCGCCGGATTAATGCTGCTATATCTTGGCGACGCGTGGAAAGCGGCGCAGGAAAGCTCACAAGCCCGACAGCCAGTGCACTTATCAACATTAACTTTTATTTCTTTAACTGTTCTCTTTTTTACCCCGCCATTCACGGTTAGCACCCCCATCGACTTTATTGATGAACATGAAACTACGCTTCTTTCTCTTTTTCGGTCGAAGCAGCTTCGTTATCCTTCAGGATTCCCTTCTGGAGGAAGTCTTCGCTGACGTAGTCCAAGCCCAGTTTGTCCAACGTCTCTTTGGTAGGAATACCGTCTTTATTCCATCCCTTGAAGTCATAATAATCGTCAAGCAGCTTTTGCTCATAATCATGGTCTCTGATTGCCCAATGGTCTTCCGGAGGCTTTTCATCAATTCGTCTCATACCCCTCCGGACATTGAGGGCTCTGACTAAGGTCCGGTTTCTTTGAAACACCTCCCACAGCAGGGTTTCATCCATTTTTATTCCGGTCGAAAGCGAGATTAAGGGCGGCATATTGTGGATATGATATGCGGACCTTCCGCCAAACTGCCCTCCCCGGAATGACGACAGAAATCCGCAGATCCCGGTGGCATCATCGAGGTAATGCATCGCCTCGTTCCAATCGCAAATGGCGCAAGACGCCTCATTGGAGATTGTGTCGCGCTTTTCCCATTCCATGAAGTATTTTTTAAACTTTTCATTAGGCACCGAAACCCACCCATCTACAAACTCTTTTCGCTGCTCTATGGTGGGAAGGGGATCCTGGGGGAAAGAGCCTTCAATCTGGGTGATCGCCATCTTCTCACCCGTGGCCAACATGAGAAAATAAACGGGATTCAGCCTTCCCAGCTTGATCGGCAACTGCTCAAATCTTTTGATGGTATTATGATCATACGCCTCGGCGCCGTTGCCGATCTGACGCGCCGCCAAAGAAACGCCATTGGCCAGGATATCCCCGATCCCTTCCCGGCGGACGATCTTTTCCAGCAGATAGAAGAATCGTTCCCTGACGTTTACCGGCATTCCCGGGAAATCCTGGTCTTTCAAAATGCCGGCTTCGTACAGTTCAAGGGCAAAGGCGATGACCTGCGGCGTCGAGTATGAGTCCAAACCGTACTCCTGAGAAATGCCGAGTATCTCATAACTGAAGTCCAACTCTTGAAAGGCCGCCATATGATAGGTGTCTTTCCCGTAGCATTTGTAGGAGAATGTTGGTTTCCCTGGAAAGGAGATCACATTGTGGCAGACCTTGGAACAGTTATAGCAACTGGTCTGCCGGTTCATGTACTTATATTTGAGATTGCGCCATCTTTCCTCGAGCTCTTTGCTCCAGAAATCCCTTCTGCGCACCCGCGCATTGCCCCAGGAAAAATTGTTATGATGGAAGCTGTCATCCTCGTCGGTTGCCATCCAGTCTCCGACAGACGGGTTTTCCGCAATTGATTTCCGCAGGTTCTGGCACATCTCAAAAAGCTCTGTCGGCCTGGCGATATTAAGGTCCTTCGTCCCGCGAATCGCGATCGCCTTCAGCCGTTTATCGCCCATGATCGAGCCTACGCCGCGGGCCGCGCTGGAGTGGCTGTGATCGATGGAGGCCATATTGACCCTGTTTTCGCCGGCCGGGCCGATGGCCGCCACCTGAATTTTTTCGCTCTTCAAATCCCTTTTAATTTGTTCGGCAGTTTCCTGGCAGCCCATGCCCCGCAGATGACTGGCATCGCGTATTTCCACCTTGTCATTGTTTATCCACAAATAAACCAGTTCGGATGATCTGCCGCTGATGACTATTTTGTCATAACCGGCATGCTTGAGTTCCGCTCCAAAATATCCCCCCAATAGTGAATGCGCATGCAAGTTTGTCTGGGAAGAAAAGGTATTCACAACGGTGCGATTGGCGCCGGGAACGGGGGTGCCCACCAAAAGACCGGAGCTGAAAATGAGTACATTTTCGGGGGAGAAGGGTTCAACTCCCGCAGGAACCCTGTCCCACAGTATCCTGTCGGCAGTGCCCTGACCGCCCAGATGAAGCTCGGTCAATTTCGGGTCAGTTTCCACCCGGTCAATGCTTCCCAGGGATAGATCAATCTCCAAATTAAAACCTGTCTCTCCGTACCTCATTTTCTCCCCCTTCTTGATTGCCTGAACTCGTTGTAGATTGAATACCTATCTAACTGGATCAGGCATTTCATGCAAAACGGTCTTTTGCCTGTACAAGGCCAAGACTTAAATGCCGGTTAAATTTATAAAGCCTTGCTGCATTAATATTTATGCCATGGTTTCAGTAGCGAAGATCACTCTGGCGGCCCCTTTGAAAAGCGACCCAAGGAAAAACCTGATTTATGTCATAAGAGCCATTACCGCACTCCAAACTTGGTCGGGGTTCACAAACAGAATTGAAAAATAATGTCAAGTTTTTTGTGTGCAGCAGCAAAACCTGGAATCAAAGCCCGGGGGACAATTTTTCATTGGCGCCGTGCGGCATCGCTATTTACACATTAAACCGGAAATTGATGATCTCGCCGTCCTGAACAATATACTCCTTGCCCTCGAGACGGAGTTTCCCCTGGCTTCTGACCCCGGCGTAGCTGCCGCCGCAGGCGATGAACTCCTCGTAGCCAATAACCTCGGCCTTGATGAACCCCCGTTCGAAATCGTTATGGATGACCCCGGCGGCCTTCGGGGCCTTTGTTCCGGCGGGGATTACCCAGGCCTTGACCTCGTCCTCGCCGACGGTGAAGTAGGAAATCTGGCCGAGGAGGGAGAAAGCGGCTTTAATCACCCGGCCAAAGGCGGCCTCGGCGATGCCAAGCGACTGGAGAAATTCATTGCGTTCTCCCACGGGCAGGGCGATCAGCTCCGCCTCGATTTCACAGCAGATGCCGATGCCGGGAACAGCCGTTCCCAATGCCTGCAAAAAGGCATTGGCGACCGATGGATCGTCCTCCGGGGTATTGACGACCACAAGTTCCGGGCGAATTGTCCAGAAGGAAAAGCTCCTCAGGCCGTGCTTCTCTTCATCGGAAAGCGGCAATCCCCGTAGCGGCTTGCCGCCCTCGAGCTGTTCCAGAAGCCTCGGCAGAACCGCGGCGTGCAGGGCGTCCTGCGGGGGCAGCGGTTTTTTTGCCGTTTTGGCGAGCCGTTCCAGACGGTTTTCCACGATCAGCAGGTCGGAAAGGATCAGCTCGTCTTCAAGCTTGCGGTAGCGGCCAAGCGCCTCCGCGAGATCAAGTGCGGTGAAGGCGTCAACGATATGGACAAGCCCGTCAGCCCCGGAGAGGCTCTGACGGACGGCATTCCATGCCTTTTCCCCTGCGGCGTTAACATCGCTGAAGGGAATTCTGGCGGGCGAGACCTTGGCCGGCGCGAAGATTTCAACCAGCCTCTCGAAGCGGGGGTCGGGCACGGCCGCGAGCCCTCGCACGCAGATCTCACCGTGCAGGTCACGGCTCTTGACGCCGGTCATAATCTCAAACAGGGAGCTTTTCCCGCTTTGCGGCAGGCCGATAATTCCAATTTCCATTTATTGTTTCCTCAGGCAAAGGCCTTTTATGAAGATTACGCTGCGCTTTCAATACGGGCCATAGCCTCTTCCAGCCGTTTATCCGGCACAGTCAGCGAGATGCGGACAAATCCTTCGCCGTACTGCCCATAGGCGGTGCCTGATGCCACGACAACAGCCGCCTTCTCGAACAGGTGGTTGGTGAATTCCAGGGAACTCATCCCCTGCGGGGTCGGAATCCACAGGTAGAAAGTACCCTTGGGCGGATTGAAGTCTATCCCGATCTTGGCGAGCGTCTGTAAAACCCTTTTGCGGCGGGCAGCGTAAATCTGAAGCATGCGGTCTATGTTTCCGTCTTCGTTTCGCAGCGCTCGAATCCCGGCGAACTGGATCGGGTTGAAGATGCCGGAGTCGGTGTTTTCCTTGACCTTGCTCATCGCGGCAATCAGCTCCCTGTTGCCGATGGCCATGCCGATCCGCCAGCCGGTCATGTTGTAAGGTTTGGAAAGGGAGTTCAGCTCAACGCCCACCTCCTTCGCCCCCGCGGCGGACATGAAGCTCAATCGCTCCTGGCCTGGGAAGACAACCTCGCTGTAAGGGTTGTCGTAGCAAACGGCGATGTTGTTTTTCTTCGCGAAGATGACCAGCTTATCAAAAAAGTCACGGGTCGCGCAGGCCCCTGTCGGGTTATTCGGATAGTTCAAAAACATCCCCCGGGCCTTTTGCAGCACATCTTTGGGTATTTCCTCAAAGACGGGCAGATATCCATTTTCCGGCCGGATCGGAACACTCCAGGGAATGCCGCCCCCCAGCAGGATGCTTGCCCGGTAAGCCGGGTAACCGGGGTCGGTCATCAGCACAATGTCCCCGGGGTTGATGCAGGCCGTGATAAAATGGCGACAACCCTCCTTGGAACCGATGAGACCAAGTATCTCAGTCGCCGGGTCAAGGCTGACCTCATATCGCTTCTTGTACCAGGAGGCGACCTCCTGGCGAAAGGCGAACATCCCCTTCTCCTCGTCCGTCGGATAGCGGTGGTTTTCCGGGTCGCGGGCCTGAAGGCAGAGCTCCGCGATGATCGCCTCCGGGGTCGGCTCGACCGGGTCCCCGATCGCGAGACTGATCACGTCAACGCCGGCCGCCCTGGCGGCGGCGATCTTTTTCCTCAATTCCATAAACAGATAAGGCGGTATTTTTGTCAAACGCTCGGCAATCTGCACGCTCATTCCCCCTTCCTCCATGCTTCATCCCACAGTTTTCCCTGATATACGACAGCGACCTTTCCCTCTAAATAAACATCGGTAAAGCCGTCGTTCGTCTTTTTAAAGTATATTGTCAGTATTTCGCCGCTTTTTACGTGGACCGCAACCGGCGACTGGACGAAACCCTTGCAGGCGGCGAGCAGGGCCGAGGCGACGGAGCCGGTTCCACAGGCGAGGGTTTCATCCTCGACGCCCCGCTCGTAAGTCCGTACCCGAAGCGTGTGGTCGTCAACAACCAGGACAAAATTCGCGTTGGTTCCGGCTGGCTGGTAATGGGCATGCCGACGTATTTCCCGTCCGACATGAAAGACGTCGAACTGATCAATATCTTCTATAAAATGAATTGCATGGGGGACTCCGGTATCCACGCTGTGAACGGCAATGTCCCTTCCCCCGACCCTGATTTGGTCGTCCAGAGCAAGGCTGTGCGGGGCGGTCATATGGATCTTTGCGACATCGTCTTTTATCTCGGCATCGATGACGCCTGCAATCGTTTCAAAGGACATCCGCGGTCCGGCAATTCCCTTAAGGAAGGCAAAGCGCGCGGCGCAGCGCCCTCCGTTGCCGCACATCGCCGCTTCCGAACCATCGGCGTTGAAAAAACGCCAACGGAAATCAACCTTGGCGGAAGGTTCAATCACAATAAGGCCGTCCGCTCCAACGGAAACCTGCCGCGCACAGACGGTTTTTGCAAAGGAAGCCAGGTCTCCGACTTGAAGATTTCTGTCCATATTGTCGATGAATATGAAATCATTGCCGCTGCCGCTTAGCTTATAAAATTCAATCATAAGAACCTTTCTGTACGAGCGGTTCGTGAACCGTCCCTACCCAAACGATCAATCCGACTCCACTTCCGCTCTCGGGATTGCCGTGGGCAGATTTTCCGGGAGGATCGTCTCGACGCCATCGGGGGTTGTTCCTTCGAGAAAACATTCATAGATCACATCCTTGCCCGATCCCTGATCCGGCACACCGGTTTTTTGCCTGACCTTGACGAAAACGATTCCCTCCGGGGCGGGAAATTGCTCGGCAGGCGTTTCTTCCAAAGCCTTTTGTGCAAAATAGAGCCAGATCGGCGCCGCCGCCCGGCCACCCACCTCCTGTCGTCCCATCGATCTTTCCTGGTCGAATCCCACCCATGCCCCCGCAACCAGCGACGGGGTGAAACCGAGGAACCAGGCGTCGCGGGTATCGTCAGTTGTCCCGGTTTTCCCGGCCACCGGTCTTCCGAGCTTCTTTATCATCTGCGCCGTGCCGCTTTCCACGACATCCTGCATGACCCATGTCGTCACAAACGCGATCCGCGGGTCCATCACCTGTTCAGACCTGGGCTGGGTCTCTTCAAAGATATGTCCGGTGCGATCGACGATCTTTTTGATGAAGAAGGGCTGAACCCGCTGCCCCCCGTTGGCAAGCACCCCGTAAGCCTGGACAAGTTCCTGCAGGGTAACGCCGGCGGTGCCGAGGGCCAAAGAGAGGTTGCGTACCAAAGGCGAGGTTATTCCCATGTTTTTAGCATAGGAAATCGCGTAATCCACCCCTATTTCTTCCAGAATCTTGATCGAGATGATGTTCCGGGAATGGATCAGGCCATTGTGCAGCGTCGTCGGTCCGAGGAATTTCCGGTCAAAATTTTGAGGCGTCCACACCCCGTCCGGCTGCTGGGGATCGGGATAGACGATCGGGGAATCAATGATAACCGTGGAGGGCGTCATTCCCTTGTCGAAGGCGGCGGTGTAGATCAGCGGTTTAAAAGCCGAACCCGGCTGGCGCCGGGACTGAGTCGCCCGGTTGAACTCGCTGTGTTGGAAATTACGTCCTCCCACCATCGCCAGCACGGCGCCTGTTTTCGGATTCATCACGTACAGGGAACCCTGAAGCTCCCCTTTTTTGTAGCCTTCCCGCTCTTCTACTTCACTTACACCGCGTTCAACGGCATCCCGCGCCGCCAGCTGCATCTTGATGTCGAGCGTTGTGTAAACCTCCAGACCTTCCTTGTAAAGGACGTCTCCGCCGTATTTTCCCAGGATGTAGCGGCGAATGTTTTCAATGAAATAAGCGGCGATCTTGTCTTTTGGCTTTATCGAGCGCAACCGCACCCTTGTCGCCAGCGCCCGGTCCCGCTCTTTGGCCGTTATGTATCCATCCTCCAGCATCCTGGTGAGGACGTAGTTTTGCCTCTGGTAGGATTTGTCAGGGTGCAGGTAGGGGGAATAAGCGCTGGGCGCCTTTGGAAGTCCGGCCAAAATCGCGATTTCGCCCAGCGTCAGCTCTTTTACGCTTTTCCCGAAATATCCCTGGGAGGCCGCCTCGATCCCGTAGGTTCCGTGGCCGAGATAGATATGGTTCAGATAGAGGGTGATAATCTCCTCTTTGGTCAGATATTTTTCAATCTTGAGGGCGAGGAGCGCCTCTTTGATCTTGCGCGTGTAGCTCTTCTCCGGGGAGAGGTAAAGCAGTTTTGCCACCTGCTGGGTAATAGTGCTTCCCCCCTGGACGATGTGCCCCGCCCGGACATTCTTGAAAAAGGCCCGAAACAGGCTCTGCGTGTCGAAGCCGCCGTGCTGGAAAAAACGCGAGTCTTCGGCGGCGATAAAGGCCTGGATGGCCATCTTCGGGATATCCTCGTACTTGACAACCTTGCGGTTTTCGAGAAAAAACTCGTCAATCAGTTCGTTGTTGTCCGCATAGACCCTGGTCGTGATGCTCGGGCGGTAATCCTTCAGGGCTGCAATACTGGGCAGCTCCTGCAGCAGCGCGAAATATACCAGACTGCTTCCCGCGAGGGCGGCGCCGACAAAAAGCACTATAAAAGCAATAACGGCGATCCCCAGAAGGGAGCGGCGGGATGATCGCCTCTTCTTTACCGGGGTGTAATGTCTAAGCGTCATGATTGGTCGGCTTCCTCGTTTTCGGCTTCTTCGGGGGATGTTTTTTTCTTGCCGGCGAATTTTGTCAGAACAATGCTGACCTCATAGAGAACCAGGAGCGGACCCGCCATCAGAATCTGGCTGATGGCATCCGGGGACGGGGTGAGAATGGCGGCGGCGATAAAAATAATCAGAATTGCGTAGCGCCGCTGCTTTGCCAGCATCTTTGAGTTGACGACCCCGATCTTGGCAAGAAAAAACATGAATACCGGCATCTCGAAACTGAGACCGAAGGCGAGCAGAAATTTAAGCGTCAAACTCAAATATTCACGAAACGAGATCATCGGCTTTAAAAAGTCGGTTGAAAAGCTGACAAAAAAACGAAAGGCCGGCGGCAGCGCGATAAAATAACCGAACAGCACCCCGCCGGCAAAAAGGAGGGAGGAGAAAAAGACAAACGGAACGACTGTCCGTTTTTCCTTTTTGTAAAGCCCGGGAGAGACGAAGCGCCAGATCTCGAACAGGGTGTAAGGGGCCGTCAGCAAAATGGAAGCGAAAAAGGCAATCTTCATGTGAATGAAAAAAGCCTCCGGAAGGCCCGTGAAGATCATCGAACTTTGCGCCGGCAGCGCCTCTACCAGCGGTTTGGTGATTACCCTGAAGGACCAGTCCTTAAACAGATAGCAGACCCCGAAGCCGACGCCGATTACGATCAGCACCCTGATCAGACGCGCCTTCAACTCTTCAAGGTGCGAGGTCAGGGGCAGTTTTTCTTCTTCTTCTGAATTTTCCGTTTCCATAGATTTATCGGTAAAAAAATGTTTAGAGGCGCCTGCGGAAGGCTATTCATGAGGTTTGGGTTCGGCGTCTTTGGGGGAATTCTTTTTATCCTCGGCCGCGGTAGAATCGGAAGCGGCGTTTTTTGTCTCTTCCTTGCCGCCATGAAGCAGGGCCTCTTTTATGCCGTCCATGTCCTTTTTCAACTCGTCGGTTTTCAGAGTTTCCTTGATCGTTTCCGTGGCGCCGTCGGCCGCCCTGCGGAATTCAGAAAGTCCCTTGCCCAATGCTTTGGCAATATCAGGCAGCTTCTTGGGGCCCACCACAAGCAATGCGACTACCGCGATTACCAACAACTCCGGCATACCAATACCAAACATGACCCACACCTATAACGAATCAAACGTTCAATTCTTTCGGGTTTCTGGAGATTCCCGAGTGCATTTTCCTTGCCGCTTATAACCGCATGAGGGAAATTTTGTCAATAGCTTTTCCGGGGTTGCCGGTTTTTCCGGGGGACGGGGCTGCCCGGACAGGCATCGCATAAAAGAGTTTGACAGCGGCCAGCCTCACATATTAGTAACAACCAAAGTCCCGCTGGGGAAGCAGCGGGGAAAACGATCTTTTCTCCCTTGACGATTGTGATCGCGACTACACCAGCGGAACGAGGATATCGCTGATTTCCCGTGATATTCCCGATTATGGAGACATTGCGAAGGCGCTTCCCTGGATGCAGCGGCTCCCGGAACGTTTGCCCTTCATCAATGATACAGGAAAGAGATGGCAAAAAATACCGGAATTGTTAAAAATGCTCAATATGTGCGGCACGGCGGCGTCTTCAGCCCGCCCGAGTCTCCCGAGCGGTTGACGGCGATCTACGAGATGCTCGAAAATCCCGATATGTCGTGGAAATTCAGCAATATCGAGGCGAGATACGCCCTGCAAAACGAATTGGAGCGGGTGCACCTCCCCGCGTATATCGAGGCTGTCGCTGCTACGACGGGAAAGACCCTGACGATGCTCGATCCCGACACCGCCGCAACTTCCGAAACGTTCGCTACGGCAAGGCTGGCCGCAGGCGGGGTTATTGCCGCCATTGACAGCGTTGTTTCCGGGGAGACGGACAACGCCTTCGCCCTGGTGCGACCGCCTGGTCATCATGCGCAGGGAAAGGATGCGGCGGGTTTTTGCATCTTCAACAACATAGCCATCGGGGCCATGCACGCCATGGCCCGGCTGGGGATGAAGCGCGTTTTGATCGTTGATTGGGATCTCCATCATGGCAACGGCACGCAGAATGCCTTTTATGATGATAAACAGGTGCTGTATTTTTCGACGCATCAGTCTCCCGCCTACCCGGGGACGGGCCGCCCGGAGGAAATCGGGCAGGGGGAGGGCGCCGGCTATACGATCAACGTTCCCCTGCGGCCCGGTGCGGGCGATGCCGCATACATAAGAGTTTTCCAAGATATTCTTCTGCCGGTAGCCCATAAATTCCGCCCGGAGCTTATCCTGGTTTCGGCAGGGTTCGACCCTTATGAAGGCGATCCGCTCGGGGAGATGAGGGTGACGCCCGCGGGCTTTGCCTGCCTGGCCCGCCTGCTGCTCGATCTTGCGGAAGAAGTTTGCGGTGGTCGCATTGTTGCGGCGCTGGAAGGCGGGTATAATGTTCAGGGTTTGGTAAAATGCGTGCGGGCGGTTTTGCTGGAGTTTCTCGGAGAAACCCGGACCACGCCCGAAGCGGTGGCGCGTCTGGCGGGCAAGGCCAATTTGGATAACGAACCGGCAATAGAAAAAGTGCGGAAGCTGCAAGCGGCCTATTGGCCGATTTTAAAGGGATAACGCCATCAATGTCTCATCCCGGCAATCCGGGTTTTCACGGGGCAGCAGAAGATTGGGAAGCCTTCGGCAGCGGCGCCGCAATCGCTTGATCAGTTTGTCGTATCGCCAATAAATTTACCTTGACAAAAGATTGGTTGGAAGGCATATGAACAGCAGCTTAGCGATTTGAAGGAGCAAGTATTTGATAACATTTTCCGAAGCGGAATTGAGGGCTAAGGTTGTTAAGGCGATGGGCCATCCCGTGCGGATGATGGTCATCGGATTTATCCTGGATGGTGAACGCTCCTTTTCCGAAATATTTAAATTATTCAATTTGGATAAATCCACTATTTCCAAACATCTGCTTGTTCTGAAAGAATCAGGCATCATTTCTTCACGGAAAGTCGGCAGGGAAATGATCTACAGACTCGAAGTGCCGTGTGTGGCGAATTTCTTTTCGTGTGCGACGGCCGTTGTTCAAAACAAGGTGGAGAAGCAATTGGAGGGGCTGAAGAGATAAACCGTAATTATGGATCGACAGCGACAGGAAGCGGAAACATTTGCCAATTTTGACGGCAATTTCTCAGTGGGGAGACGATTTTTTTGTTCAAGGATTTTTTGAAACACATATTCCCCCGGATTGTACTGCTGGGCAATCTGCGGTTAACCTATACCTTCTGCCTGGGCGGGCCGGCCTTTACCTCGTTTTTACTGCTTATCGCCTCCGGGTTGCTGCTCCTTTTCTATTAGCAGCCCGCGCCGGAACGGGCGTTTCAATCCATCCTGTTTCTGGAAGAATCTGTCTGGGGGGGCGGTATCTGAGGAGTCTGCACCGGCTTTCTTCCCACCTTTTTCTCGTCCTCATTTTTCTCCACACCCTGCGGGTCATTCTTACCGGGGCCTACCGCAAGCCGCGCGAGCTCAACTGGGTGATCGGGTTTTCACTCCTCTGCATTACGATTTTCGATGCTTACACCGGCTATCTGCTGCCGCTGGACCAGCTCAGCCTGTGGGCGACCCAGACGGGGATGGAGCTGGTCGGGACAACGTTTCTGGGGCCCCCGGTGCGGGGGATCCTCGTGCCCGACGGAGTCGGCCAGCCGCTGTCGCTGCTGCGCTTTTACATACTGCACATCGTGCTGCTGCCGCTTTCGGTGCTCTCTCTTTCCGGCCTCCATTTTTACCGTATCCGGAAGGACCGGGGGAAAAAACTTCTGGAGCGACTCTCCTGTCGGCGCTGTCATCGTTACGAGGAAAAGGGAAATCGGCTGGCGGGCAGTCTCGATGTGACGGGAGCGACGGGAAAGGCCCGTGATATCTACGAGTCAATCAGGGCGCCGGTGCTCTTTATGCCGAACTTCCATGCAAGCGACGTCCAGATTGCCGATCTGGTGAATGCCATCCTGGCGCGTGTAAAATTTGCAAAGCCGCCGACGGGAGAAACCGCCCTCGCAGTTCATTTTCAGGACGTGAAAAATATCCGAAAGAACGTATTTGCCGGACAATGCGGCAAGTGCCACAAAATCCTCAGCGAACGAGCGGGCGGACTGGGGAGCGGCTATATTGGCCCGAACCTCTCCGGTCTCTTTTCCGAATTTTATCCCCGGACATATCGTGACGCGGAATCGTGGAATCCCGACAGGCTGAAGAAATGGCTGGAAAATCCTCGTGATATCAGGATAAACGCCATGATGCCGCCGGTACGGCTTGCACCCGAAGAGTTTGAGCAACTGCTGGGAATCATCCAGCTCGATAAATCCTCGCCCGATGCACCCAGGTAGTTTTTAAGCGTTGAATATTCGGTTGATTGAAGTGGGCTCCCCCCTTCTCTTGCATGTTGTAAGTACAGCGATTCCTTTTTGATGGCATTATCAGAAAATCAGAACCCTTTGCTCTATAGCCAATTGCATTGTCTTCAGAAATGTGTATATATACATCTACACATGAAGTGTATGGTCTGCTTTTTATGATCGTTAAACCTCTATAAGAGAAAGGGCTGAGGGAACAAATCATGAAAAATGTTAACGCGTTGAAGATAAGAAATCAGTTAGGCGCAATCTTGGAGGAACTCAGCGAAACCGGAGAGCCGGTACTTATCAGCAAGGGACGAAAGGTTCAGGCCGTGTTGGTTACCCCCGAACAGTTTGAAAGACGGTTTCTCGATTTTCAGACGGAAGAAAAAAAGCGGAAGCTTCTTGAGAAGATAGAATCCCTTCGGGCCGGGCGAATCGGGGGAAAAGGCAGCACGGATGTGCTGCGAGAGTTAAGAGGGTATGAAGTATGATCTGGATCGTGGACGCCTCCGTTACCGTGAAGTGGTTTCTTGCAGAAGAGCGCAATTCCCCTGCCGATGCCGTATTGGAGCGCTGGATCGATCAGCCGGAATTTTTTGCGATTCCGGAACTGTTCTGTTTTGAGGTGTTTTCCGTTCTTTGTCGCATTCATCCCCGCGGGCGTGAAGTTTTCGTTGAGGGCGTTCTGCCGATGATTCAGGGGGGAGTCCTCCGGCAGCCAATGACCGAGCAACTGGCCAGCGATGCGGCAAACTTCGTGGCGGACGGGCTCACCGGTTACGACGCGTGTTACGCGGCGCTTGCCCGCCAGTTGGGAGGCATCTGGCTCACCTTCGATGCGCGTGCTCATCGCCTGATCGCCTCCGAGGCCATTTCTCACAATCTGGCCGAAGGCCTGCCGGCGGGGTGGCTTTAATTGCTTAAATATCTCTAACAGAAAATGAAAAACTTGACGCTGCCGTGTGCATCTTTGCCGCCGAGGTATTGATGTAGCTCGCCCGAATAAAAATTATTTTAAAACCTGACCCGTTTGGACACCATGCGGTAAAAACGGCTTGATTTTCACGGCTGAAAGAAATATTACTCCCGAACATTATATGGGTAAGTTGGCGGCGCGGTTTCGCCGTTGGATAATTGAAAAACGAGGTGATTTAATTGGATAATATCAAAATTAGCAAGGATCAAGTCGCCTGGGTGGCCCATTTGGCAAGGCTCGAATTCAAGGAAGAGGAAACGGAAAAATTCACCGCCCAGATGAACGATATCCTCAGTTATATGGATAAGCTCTCCGAGGTGGATACGGCCGGGGTGACGCCGCTGGCCAACGCGACTCTGCGCAAGAACGCCTTCCGGACGGACGTCGTCGGAGAGTCCCTTCCCCCGGAGCAGTCGCTTGCCAATGCGCCGGAGACGCGCGGCGGTTTTTTCCAGGTGCCGAAGATAATCGAATAACGAGGAGAAATCGCGACAAAGCGTCACGCCGGTGCAAAGCGGAGCTCACGGGATATCAAAGGTTGTTCCCCATCAAGAGAAGAAAGAGAAATGCTTTATGGAATTGAATCAACTGACAATTCACGAACTTAAAGAAAAACTCCGTTCCGGCGCGACCACCGCCGAGGAGATAACGGCCTCATCCTTTGCCCGAATTGAGGCGGTGGAAAAGGATGTCCATGCGTATATCACGCTGATGAAAGAAACGGCCTTTGCCGAGGCGAAGCGGGCTGACGCGGCGATTAAAAAAGGCGAAGGCGGGCTTTTGTCCGGCATCCCGATCGCGCTGAAGGACATCGCCTGTACAAAAGGAACCCTTACGACCTGCGGCTCCCGGATGCTTGCCAATTTCGTGCCGCCGTACGACGCGGCCGTCATCGAGAAACTGCGCGCGGCGGGGGCGGTATTCATCGGCAAGACCAACATGGATGAATTTGCAATGGGTTCCTCCACCGAGACATCTTATTACGGAACATCCAGAAACCCTTGGGATCTTTCGAGAATTCCCGGTGGCTCCAGCGGCGGCTCGGCTGCGGCGGTCGCGGCCGACGAGTGCATTGCCGCAATCGGCTCCGATACGGGCGGTTCGATCCGTCAGCCGGCGGCTCTCTGCGGCATCGTCGGAATGAAGCCCACCTACGGCCGGGTTTCCCGGTATGGGCTCATTGCCTTTGCCTCTTCTCTCGACCAGATCGGCCCGTTCACGAAGGACGTCGAGGATTGCGCGCTCATGATGAACGTGCTTGCCGGTTACGACAATCGCGATTCCACGTCGGCTGATCAGGAAGTGCCCGATTACCGGCAGTTTCTCGGCAAGGGAATCGCTGGCTGGAAAGTTGGCATTCCGAAGGAGTATTTTGTCGGCGGGCTCGACCCCGAGGTTGAGAAGGCGGTCCGCGGGGCAATCAAAACCATCGAGGAAGCCGGCGCCCAATGCGTGGAGATTTCGCTTCCCCATACCGAATACTGTCTCGCCGTTTACTATATCGTGGCGCCGGCGGAGGCCTCCTCGAATCTGGCCCGCTACGACGGAGTTAAATACGGTTTCCGCTTTCCGCAGGGGCGCGACTTGCTCGACACGTATAAAAAGACCCGTTCGGCGGGGTTTGGAAACGAGGTAAAAAGGCGCATTATGATCGGTACTTATGCGCTTTCATCGGGGTATTATGACGCCTATTACAAGAAGGCCTCTCAGGTGCGCTCGCTGATCAAACGGGATTTCGACCTGGCATTCCAGACCTGCGATGCGCTTCTGACGCCGACAACGCCGACCCCGGCCTTTCGCATCGGCGAAAAAACGGATGACCCGATGCAGATGTATCTTTCCGATCTTTTTACCATTTCGACAAATCTTGCGGGAATTCCTGGTATATCAGTCCCCTGCGGCTACAGCGCCTCCAGCCTGCCGATCGGGGTGCAGTTTCTGGCGGGGCACTTCCAGGAGGGCCGTTTGCTCCAGATCGCCTCGGCCTATGAAAAATACGCCCAAATCGAGAAAAGGAGACCGAATCTCTAATGAATTTTGAACCTGTAATCGGGCTGGAGGTGCACGCCCAGCTTTTGACTGATACGAAGATCTTCTGCGGCTGCTCCACCAAATTCGGCGCGGAGCCGAACAGCCATACCTGTCCGGTTTGCCTCGGGATGCCCGGGGTGCTGCCGGTGCTGAACAAAAAGGTCGTCGATTTTCTGCTGAAAATGGCGATGGCAACCAATTGCCAGATCAACCGGGAATCGAGTTTCGCCCGAAAAAACTATTTTTATCCAGATCTTCCGAAGGGCTACCAGATATCCCAATACGCCGAGCCGCCCGTTGAACATGGCTGGATCGAAATCGAAACCGAGGGCGGCAAAAAGCGGATCGGGATAACCCGGATCCACATGGAAGAGGATGCCGGCAAGCTGATTCACGACGAAAACAGCCCGGTAAGCTATGTCGATCTGAACCGCACCGGGGTGCCCCTGATCGAGATTGTCGGCGATCCTGACCTGCGCAGCGCCGAGGAAGCGGCGGCTTATCTCCGGCGGATTCACGAAATCCTTGTTTATTTGGAGATCTGCGACGGCAACATGGAGGAGGGGAGCTTCCGCTGCGACGCGAATATCTCCCTGCGTCCGGTTGGGCAGAAGGAATTCGGCACCAGGACCGAGCTCAAGAACATGAATTCCTTCCGGAATGTTCAGCGTGCCCTCGAATACGAGCTCAAACGTCAGCAATACCTGCTCGAAAGCGGCGGTGTGGTGGTCCAGGAAACCCGTCTGTGGGACGATGCTGCGGGGGTGACCAAAGCGATGCGGAGCAAGGAGGAGGCCCACGACTACCGCTACTTCCCCGAACCTGATCTTGTCCCCATAGTGGTTGACGACGAATGGCAAGACGAAATCCGCCGCGCCCTGCCGGAGTTGCCCCTGGAAAAGCGGGAGCGTTTTTCCAGCGAATACCAGCTTTCCGCCTATGACGCCGGGGTGCTTACCCAAAGCCGGGCGCTTGCCGACTATTTTGAGGAGGTTGCCCGCCTTTCCGGCCAGCCGAAGGCCGCCGCGAACTGGGTGACGGGAGATATCCTGAGATTTTTGAACGACGAGAAGAAAACCGTCGGGGAGTGCCCGGTTGCCCCGGCCAATCTCGCCGCGATGATCAGCCTGATTCAGGCAGGGACGATCAGCGGCAAGATGGCCAAGGATATCAGCGAGGCGATGTACAAAACCGGCGGGACACCGGAGGAGATCATCAGGGAAAAGGGGCTCGTCCAGATCACCGACGGGGATGCCCTGACTGCTGCGCTTTCCGAAATTCTGGCAAAAAACCCCGACCAGGTTGCCCAGTATCAGTCCGGAAAGGAAAAGCTCTTCGGTTTCTTTGTCGGCCAGGCGATGAAGGCGACGGGCGGCAAGGCCAACCCCCGGATGCTTAACGACCTGCTGCAAAAAATGCTGGCAAAACATTAATGAATCCCATGAAGGACCCGATCCGGACGCTTTTCTGGAAAGATAACGCCGTGGTCATGCTCGATCAACGGGCCTTGCCGATCGAGGAAAACTACCTTGTCTGCTCCGATTACCGGCAGGTGGTCGCTGCGATCAAAAACCTGACGGTCCGCGGCGCTCCGGCCATCGGCGTCGCGGCGGCAATGGGAATTGCCCTCGGCGCCCTTACCCTCTTTGGCGAGTCACCCCTCCAGATAGAGCATGATTTTGACGAAATATGCAGTCAATTCTCGGTCTCCCGCCCGACCGCCCGGAACCTGTTCTGGGGGATAGAGCGAATGCGCGGCCGTTTTAACGAAGCCCTGAAGCAGTTGTCAAAAAACGGTCAAAGTTTTGAAAATCACAATTATTTATCCCCGGCCAGTCCTCCCCGGTCAATCAGTGCAGCGGAGCTCGCGGTTATTCAGAAGATCCTGATCGCCGAGGCCATTCAGATATGCGAGGAGGATATCGCGATCAACATCCGCCTCGGTCAAAACGGCAGTGATTTCATACCCGACGGCGCCCGGATACTTACCCACTGCAACGCCGGGGCGCTCGCCACCGCCGGCTACGGAACGGCCCTCGGCGTCGTTCGGGCGGCCTGGGAAAAAGGCAAAAAACTCCACGTTTACGCCGACGAAACGCGCCCCGTTCTCCAGGGGGCAAGGCTTACCGCCTGGGAACTGACCCGCGAAGGCATCCCCTGCACCCTGATTACCGACAATATGGCGGCTTTTCTGATGAAACAAAGGCAGGTCGATCTGGTGCTCGTTGGGGCCGACCGCATCGCCGCGAATGGCGATACTGCAAACAAGATTGGTACTTACGGCCTTGCAGTCCTTGCTTTCGCCCACGGACTCCCCCTCTATGTCGCTGCCCCCCTCTCGACAATCGATACCTCCCTCGCCGCTGGCAGCCAGATTCCTATCGAGGAGCGGGAGCACGCCGAGGTAACTCACTGCGGCGGCGTCCAGACCGCCCCGGCAGGAGTCTGCGTCTGGAATCCCGCCTTCGACGTTACCCCGGCAGACCTCATAACCGCGATCATCACCGAAAAAGGCGTAATCCGTCCGCCCTTTGACGCCGGCATAAAATCACTCCATCAGCCGTCCGCAGAATAATTCGACTTTCGCTTGACACATCCCGGTCGTCTTTCTATAACTGCCCGGCCTGAAAAAGATCAGGCATGAAGAAAGGTTATTGATTTGAGTTCTTCTCCCACAGCAAAAAATGTTGAGTGCGGCGTTTCCAAAAAGACGAGCTTGCTGGCGCTGGGCATTGCCGCGCTGGGGGTGGTGTACGGCGATATCGGTACGAGCCCCCTCTACGCAATGAAACAAACCTTCTTCGGGGCGCACCCGCTGGCGCGCAACCTGGAAAATGTCCTGGGCGTTCTGTCGCTGGTTTTCTGGACGTTGCTGCTTATTGTGGGTATCAAGTACGTCCTTTTGGTGCTGCGCGCCGATTTTCACGGCGAAGGGGGCATTTTTGCCTTGCTGGGGATCATCAGAGAGCAAAATACCAGAAAAGTAAGATCCAAAGGGTTTATGTGGGCAGTTACCACTGCCGTTATGATCGGCGCAGCCTCTCTTTATGGCGAGGGCATCATTACCCCGGCGATCTCGGTGCTTTCGGCTTATGAGGGGCTGGAGGTGATAACGTCCGCCTTCCAGCCCGCCGTCATCTGGCTGACGGTGATCACCCTCCTGCTGCTTTTTCTGTTCCAGAGCCGCGGCACGGCGCGCGTTGGCGGGATTTTCGGCCCGATCATGATCGTCTGGTTCATCACCCTCGGCGTCGCCGGTCTGGTCTGGATTATTGCTCATCCCGTCGTGCTTAAGGCGGTCAATCCGCTGTATGCAGTCCAATTTCTCCACACCCACGGCCTCCGGGTAGTCTTCGTTCTCGGGGCGGTAGTGCTTGCCATCACCGGGGTCGAGGCCCTCTTTGCCGATTTGGGGCATTTCGGGCGTAGGGCGATCCAGTTTTCCTGGTACTCGTTCGTTTTTCCCTGCCTGCTTTTAAACTATTTCGGTCAGGGTGCGCGGCTGCTCGACAGTGCTCCTGTTCTCAACAACAATCTCTTCTATGCCCTCTTTCCGCAGTACGACCCGGTCATCTATCTGGTCGTTGCGTTGGCGACAATGGCCACGGTGATCGCCTCGCAGGCGCTGATTTCGGGCGCCTTCAGCATGACGAGGCAGGGAATTGCCCTGGGGTTTTTCCCCCGCATCAAAATTGTCTTCACGTCGGCAGAAATCGAAGGGCAGATTTATATCCCCGCGGTGAACTGGATTCTTTTGGCCGGCTGCCTGCTTCTGGTGATAGGTTTCAAGACCTCGAGTTCGCTTGCGGCAGCTTACGGTATCGCGGTTACTGGGACGATGGCCATCACATCGTTTATCTTTTATTTCGTGGCGCGGGGCTGGGGATGGAAGTGGTACCTGATCGGCCCGGCATGCCTCTTTTTTCTGCTGCTGGATATTTCCTTCTTTTCCGCAAATACGCTGAAGTTTTTTGCTGGCGGTTTCGTTCCGATCGTGATCGCCCTGTTCCTCTTTTACCTGATGAAGACCTGGCAGTGGGGGAGGGCGCAATTGGCCTTCGCCTTTTCCGAGTTTCTGAATGTTCCCCTCCAGCGCTACCTGGAGTTGAAGCAGCAGATGACCGAAAGCCCGCACCTGCGCACCCAGTTTGGCATGCGCAGCATAGCCCAGGTCGAGCGGGCCATCGTTTTTATGACCTCAAGGCCCGTCCTGTCGCCCGACGACCCCTGCCCAATTGGCCTGCGCATCTATATCCGGCGTAACGGCGCAATACCCAAACACATCATCCTGCTGAACGTTGCCCAGTTGAGCAGGCCGGTCGTTCCCGACACGGAGCGCTTTGACGTGATTTCGCTCGGCGTGAATACCGTAGCTGTCAACGCGCGCTATGGCTACACGCAGAAACCGGATGTTCCTGTTCTGCTGCGGACGCTCAAGAGGAAAGGGCTCTTACGGATCAATGAGAGGCGCTGGACCATTCAGGTTGGCGAGGAGGAGATATTGCTCGACTCCTCTTTACGGCTTTTCCGGCGGCTGATGTTGAGATTTTTCCTGACGATCATGCGCTTTACCAATTCCGCCGACCGCTATTTTGGCCTGCGCGAGTTTGCCGGGCGCAACAAAACGATCATCCCGGTTGTCATCGGGCGCAAATCCGCCCACGTAATCGTCCTCGACGACGATCCCGTCGATCTGAAATCAACTGGCGCGGATTAGAGAAGCGGGGCTGCTTTCAGCGCACTTTTTCCCCGTCCAGGCCAATTATTTTGCAAACTCTTCAATACTTAGCGTTGCGCCTTAACCTCAATCCCGAAGATATCCGCTTCCTATTCGCCCGGGAAAACGCGATACGGTCATCCGCAAACAAAACAACGGCATGTTCCCCTGTCAAGTTTGTTTTTCTTGAGGACGTCTTGAGGACGTCAGGCGGTATATTGCCGTTCGGCTCGTACACGACATCGCGGAACCAGCGATGCGACAAGCATTCAAATACAACCTGTTCTGAACGATCCATCCTTCTACCCTATGCTGCCCAACCAATATTTATGAGGACGAGCCAATTGCAAAACTCTCACATTCTGTCATTCCCGCAATGATTTTAAGCGGGAATCTGGTTCTAACTGCTTGAAAAACCGTATTCCCGATAGAAGCATTCGGGAATGACAAATAGTTTTGCAATTATCTCGGACCTGTAAATTTACAAGAATCGGCTCTTCACTCCACAACTGGTCATCAGCACCTTTTTTTTTGCCCGTGTCGCGGAAACGTAAAGCAGGGCGCGTTCCAAACTTTCGTTTTCTTCTGCCTGGCTCGCAGATTGATCATTCATGGAAGGTAATTGCAGGGGCACGACACCCTCGTTGACGCTGGCAATGATCACCTCATCAAATTCCAAGCCTTTGACACGATGCATGGTCGCCAAGCGCAAACCCGGCGCTCCCCTGTCTTCCGCGACACTTCGTTTAATCAGATAGGTTTTCAAGCCCTTTTCCTGCAGTGCCGCTTCATATTGCTTCAACAGTCCATTGGTTCTTGCCACAAGGCAGACCGTATTCACATCAATCCCGGCCTTTGCCAGTTGCTTCAGATAACCGTCAATGAACTGCACTTCCTCGGCAAAGGAATGAAAGCATCGGGCCTCTGGAGAGTCTCCGTGGAGCAAGGATTTGTACCCTTTTTGCGAGTCCAGTTCTCCATCAAGATCGTCAACGGCTTTCCCCTCCAGCAACCGGACAGCCCACTTTCTCGTCTCCTCGGTTGTACGGTAATTGATTTTGAGTTTTTTGCTCCGCCCCTTGATATTTATGCCGCAGCGGCTCAAAACGACTCTGTTGCGATAGATTCTCTGATGGGCATCCCCCACGATGAAAAGATCATTTTTCAACTCTCCGCGGGATTCCGGAATCATCTGTCGGATGAACTTGAATGCTTCCGGACCGATGTCCTGGGCCTCATCCACAAGGATGGTCCTGTAAGGCAAAATGTCCCCCTTGTTTTGCAGGATGATGCGGGCGTCTCTGACGGCATCGGTTATTTCCTTCAAGCCCTTTGCATTCAACTGCGCGCGATATTCCTCAAAAACAGTCCAGATGGCCTGCTTCATTGGGCGGGTCAGTTTCTTTTGTCGCCCGACTCTCGAAGCCTTCAGGTATTCATCGACCGTCTTAATGCCCTGAGCCTGGATCACCTGCGTCCATTCCTGAAGATAAAATGATTCATCGATATTCAGACCCGCGGGTGCAAGATTGAGCGCATTTTGCCAATATGATCCCGTCTCGCCCTGGAAGATCAACCCATAATGATAGCCATGCTTTTTCAGGAACTGGATGACCCAGGCATCCAGATTGACGACGTCAATTCGTTTCATCACATCCGCCGGGCACAGCTTGCGAAGGTTCCCCTGGATATCCGCCGCCAGATTCTTGGTGAAGGTCGTAAACAAGATTCGCTCGCTTTCCCCCATAAAGACCTTCTCCGCAAGCCATTTCGCCCGATGCATCGCCACCACGGTCTTGCCGGTTCCTGCCCCGCCAAGAACGCGAACGGGTCCATTGAAATCCTTTTCCACAATGCTTCTCTGGGAAGGATGGAGGAATATTCGCCACAGCTCCAAAGGTGAATTCAGTATTTCCGCCAGTTCCAACGCCCCCTCCACCACATGGAAACGCCTTTTGCTGTCCGGCTTCTCAAGGGCGGTAACGAAATCTGCGGTATCCACCTTGGCCGGCGGCTGTTCCTTGAGCGTCTCCTTGAGGACCTCTTCCAGGGAAAACCCCTCGGCAAGGAAGAAAAGCGCCTCGAAGGCCTCTTGGGGAAGTTGACTCTCCAGCGCATCCAAGGCCGTCTGATTCCCAATCCGGCGAACCAGAGGCAGCAAGAGAACTGGTACGCCGAGTTGCAGGAGCTCGACATCTCCAAAGGCATCAAAGAGCATCTGTTCTGCATGCTCCGATTTCTGGGGGCCGTCAGCAGTTTGCAAAGCGGTTTGTTGTTCGACTTTCACAACCTGGAGACTGCCCGTATCTGCGTGAACCGAATAAACACGATTTGACGCCCATGCATAGGCATCGTCATGATGATCAACCCAGAGGAGCATATACACGTTGCCGGAAGCCGGTTTTAAAACAATTCCTCGATAATCCTGATCGATGCGAACAGACCGAAGGTTTTGATCCTTGGCCATCTGAATCTTCTCGTAATTAATGGCAGGCGATGCAGGATTCACGCGGAATTTCTCCACGAACTCCCGAACCTTGGATTGCTGTTTTTTGGGAATGGCGGAAAAGGACTTCAAGAAATCGTCTGATATCGCAACGGTGATCTTCTGTATCGGCTTGGACATTTTCATCTCCTTATTGGAGTAATTCAAGGCATTTGAACGGTTCCCTCACCAGATCGTCAAGGGGCGCTGTTCGCCAGCCCCGGGAGGTAAATACCCCTGCAAACCACATTTCATCACCCCTGAGCAGCGCGATTTTTTTCTCCGGCCAGCAAAGTTCTCCTGAAGCGACGACTTCATCCTTATCGTTACAAAGCTCAAACCCGGCCTCGGGAAGGGGGAGAGTATGCTTCGCCAAAAACAAGAGCAGTTCATGAAGCGTAAGATCCGTTACCTCCATCAATTTCGAAAGGGCTGTCGAGACCGATTCGGGTTTCTTTACAGCCCCATCATTTGCCGTCTCCAGCCACAGATATTGTCCCTCGGCGATCCCTTTCGAGGTGATGAAGATAGCATTCGGAATGAATTGATAGATGTTGTACATCCGGATGAAACCGTTCCACGCCGCCTTGAAATGGGGCGTTTCGGCAAGATCGTCATCATCGAAAAACCTGCAGATAATGGCGTTCTTGTGAAACCGGTTCTCCGCGTAATCTTCCTTCGCCAAACAGGCGATGAGCCTGATCAGGGGCAGCTCTCCAAGATCTTTCCGATAGAGGCCGGCCAGGGCATTGCCCGCCGTGTCTGTCTTGATTTCACAGCGTACTTCGGACCAAGGGGCGTCTTGCCACAAGCCATCGGCGATTGACCGGCCCTCCTCCGCGCGGCAACTGCAATCCAGATGAACCAGCCCATGGATGAGGGCATGCATCTCCCACATCCGCGGTTCCGGATCGGCAAGCCAGGCCATAAGCATATCAAAACCTGATTGATCACGGAGCCCCGCCAATCGCTGGACGCGGAAGAGATCGTCATATTGGGCGTGCAGTGCATTGACCCTCTCTTTCCGATCGCTCAGGAAATTGTCATAATGGCCGCCTTTTTTTTGGAGACTGTTTTCCACATCGTCCCAAGACAGTGACCAAACTCGGTATCGTTTGCTCCGGACGATGGCCATTCTTTGCGACATGTCCTTGCCGATGCGATTCTGATCGCCCTTCCCGGCGTGATACATGAAGCCGTCCGTGAAGACGGCGATGGGCTTGCCTTCGTTATGCCGCACCGGGTAAAAGACAAAATCCGCCCGGGATGGAACGGCAACGCCGTCCGCAGCCCCCAGTTCGACCTGCGGAACAATGTAATAGGCCCTGTCATTCACTTTAAGGTACCAGCCGGGTTTTTGGTTGACGATCTCCTGGCGAAGGGTCACTTTGATATCCTTCGCCGCATAGGATCGCAAAGCCTCGATGAAGCGCTCCTCCAATTCGCTGTCCAGAAGGGGATTGCCCGACATGTTTTTCAGGGAGTCGGTTTTGACCAGGTGTTCCCGGCGCTTGAGGATTTCAGACAAGAGCTCGATGGCCGTATCACGGGAAGTATTGTTCCGCTCAAAGTTATTCCTGTAAGCATAGAGACAGCGATAGCAGCCATCCTTTTCAGAATCCTGATGACAAACGCAGGCCTTTAAGGTGTCCAGAGCCATCTGAAAAACATCCATGAGCGGCTGTTCGTTTTGCATGAGCTCCTTCAGATACCCCGTTCCGCCGGGGACCATGTCATACAGGACCAGGTATCGTTTCCGGTAGTGATGATCAGGTGAGGGTTCTTCATGGATGGTTGTTCTCAGGTGATCGATATTCCCTTCGAATTTCTTTTTCAACCCCAGATAGAGGGCCGCGGTGAATGAAGAAAGGGTTCTGTCCTGCGAGGAAAGGGGTTTTGCCGGCAGAAGAATCCGTAATGCCTGGGATGAAAATTCACGGTAAAAATAGAGGAAATCGAGAATGTTCTTTTTCGGGTCGGCATCCTTCTGGGGACAGGCCAGGGTATGCCTTGGTTCCTTGTTTCCCTGAACCTTCCCGCACACGCGGCAGATGGCGAAGCCGTCTTTCGGGTATTCTTTGCCGGCAATCAGGATGGTCTCACTCCCATTGTCCCGCTTGCCGAAATTCATCTCCCGGAATGTGACCTTGCGGACGAATTCCATCCCGAAGGGGAAATCCTCATCGCTGATTTTGAATGCCGATTCTACGGAAGATTCATCCATGTCCAGAAGGAGCTGTTTGTGAAAGAATTCAGGCTCACGCTCATCATGATCATCCTGAATGCGACTGTCTCGATCGGATGTGGTCGCCATCACCTGTCGCATGCGGATCATCCGCCGTTTCTGGCCGTCATCGCTCCACATGACACTGCCGCAGGAAGGGCATGTGGCTGTAGTATCGCCCGTCGCTGCCAGCTCCATATGGGAACAACTGTCGCAAAAGCGCCATTCCTCGCTTTCGGAAAGGGTCAAATTGACCTGATCCACCTTGACCTTTCGCCCTTCCGCATAGAAATGGTTGTCCGGCGCCAGTTCATGGATTGCAGAAGCGGCAGGGCGTTCGTATTCATAGGTCGTCGTCTTGTATGATCCCTCTTTGTCGGGTTTGGCCTTCTTTTTATAGATGATCGACTGCAACATGATGCCGGCTTCCGGAAAGGCATAGTTGGGCAAGAGCCCCTCATCGGTAAAGAAATTGTAGATTTCCTTTTCATTCATCCGGCGAATGATGCTGTTGAGGGCCGCCTTTTCCCGGAGGAGATCATCCATGTGGTCCGCATAGTTTTGATCACGAATCGGATTGGCTTCTTTTTCCTTGATGAATTGATTCAGCTTCTGAACCCTTTTGCGGAGACTGGCGCGTTCCTTGTCAAGGCCGGTGAGCCGTTCGATGATCCGATAGGTCAGGCTCTTTATTCCCTCGGCGTTGCCATAAATGAACCCGCGGATATGCTCCTTTGAGGATGCTGTCAAGGCGTCTTCGAACAGCGATATAAAGTCGGCCAGCAGTTGACTGCGATGGTGTTCCACATACTGGATCAGGTTGAACGGAAATTTCTTGTTATTCCCATGGCCCCCCAATTGCCCCAGAACCTGGCCCAGTTTTTCGGGAATGGCCGTCACGGGAATGCCAGACTCGATCCAGCGGTCAAAGCAAAAGGCCGTCATCTGTCGCTCCAGAACAGCCGGCGCGTCGATAAAACAGCCCGGAGGCTCCATCCCGCCGGCAAGCATTGCCTTGGGTTCGGCATAAAAATACAGATCGTGGGGTCGGCCGTTGGCGACGGTCAAATTGAAGGAGTTTCCGTTCTTCCGTCCGGAACGACCGATACGCTGCATGTAATTGGCCTGAGCGGGTGGTACGGAGCAGAGAATGACGGAGGAAAGATCGCCGATGTCGATCCCCAGTTCCAGGGTTGGCGTACAGGACAGGAGGTTAGGAGAACCGGAAGGGGAATCATCGGCCATGAACCGCTTCTCTATGGTTTCCCTTTTCTCTCTCTTGAGAAGCCCGGTGTGTTCGGCGGCAAAAAGTCGCTGCACATCGCCGGTTGCATAAAGGTGCCCATAATAGTCCTCTGCCGGCGCCTCCCTGTCGTACCGCCCCTGGCAGGTGTAGCGCAGGCAGGCATTATCCTGCCACAGGGCTTCTTCGCCGGCAGCAACGGAAACATTATGGCTGCACGTCTGACACCGGAACTGAACCACCCTGCGGGTGACGCTTAAATGATCCGCGTCTATTCCCCAGACGGGGCTTCCCTGGACTTGCCTTTCCCGGCATATCCCTTTCTTCACGAGTGCCTGGACCACAAGCGGGAAGATGGCTTCTCCGTATTCGCCGATCTGGGGATGGATGGAACCAAAGCATTTTCGAAGCCAGTCTTCGTACCAGGTGGGTCGGGATTTCCCTCCGCTCATGAGGGTGTCGAAGCGGACACCGCGTTTGGTGGTCAGGAAAGCCGGCGTCCGGGAAAAACGGCCGAAGCTTGGCATCCATCTTATTTTATTGGTTAAAAAGCAACTTCCCCAATTATCGACGTACGTTTGAAGGGCCGGATGGCACAGGGCGCCCTTTGTCCGCAACTGGGTCAAAAATCCGACCAGGAACCGTGCGACCGTCTCTCCGTCGAGGTCCCGCAGCAGCCCTATTTCATTGCGCAGGGTTTCGCAAAGCGCATCTGCTGCATCCCGGAGTCGAGCGGGTTCCACGCAGGCCACGGAAGAACTTGTCTTTTCCAGGGTCCGGCCGATCCGGCTGTTGAAGCCGTACTCACTGATGATTTCCCAATCGATCCTTTTTGCCAATTCCTCCAGGAGAGTCGATTCCGGGGGCAACTTTCCCGACTCCACCAGCACTTCGTAATCGGTGAGCCAGGCCATGTCCGGCGGCAGGAACGTGGCAATGAAAGTTTCCTCTCCCAGCTTTTTTTGCCAGTACCGGACAAAACCAGCAGGGATTTTTGTCAGAAGCTGTTCGGTCGCCTGTTCGATTAAAAACTTCTGAATCGCTCCCCGGAGATTGAACCGGTACGTCCGGGCAGCGAAAAAACCGGCCCGGTGAGCAGCATCTTGCACGGAGTCGGAAAAGGTCAGGAGTTTCTTGTCATTGTTGAATTTTGAGGCATAAAGCTGACTGATGGCCACGCTTGTCAGGCTTGCCGCCCGCGAACCAAGGATGGTCAGGCTGTTGTAACCCTGGCAATAGGGACAGTCATGGCTGCCTTTCACGGCGTCCCTTTCTTTTCTCCTCTGGTTCGGCATGAAGACCGGAATCAGGCGATTCCTGGCGCCGCACGCCGGACAGGCGGCGTCTTTGACGTTTTCCCCCAGGGCCACGTGCAGACAGTCACCGCACACCACCCAGCCGAATTCTTGCTGCGCGCCCTCCGACGTTCCTTCGACGGGGAAAAGGGCCACCACCGTCGGACTATAATGGAAGAAGGAGGCGTAGAAATGTTGCAGGTCCGGATTGATATTTTGATCCTGCTCGCGTTTCGTTCCGCCCCATCCCATGGCGCCACACTCTCGACAGTGGAGGACGGGGAGATGCCGGCACTGGTCCTCGCCTCGAAGGTCATCGGAAAAGCGGAGTGCCGGCGGCTCTCCGACGTTGCCGACGATCCGGCGGAGTTCCCGGAGCCAGAGCTGCAAACGGACGTTAAGGAAGGGTGACAGTCCGTTTCCCATTACGACCCTGGCCGCCGAGATCAGGGCGATCATGCTGTCCATGACCAGACGCTTATACTCAGCGGGCGCAGCGGCAAATTCGGGCGTGAACCGCTCGAACAGCAGGGTCAGCTCATCGATGGGTACGATCCTGCCGTTAAGTGCCAGAACGAGTTTTCCGAAAAAACCGTGATTCCCCAGCTTCTCCGCCACCTGAACAGGCCAGGTCTCATTGTTAATCGGCTTTTCCCCAAACCAAAGCTCGTACTGGGCCTTGAGGTACGCCTGGTCATTCTCATAGCTGTCCGGGTTCAAAGCCGCCATCTGTTCCGGCGGAATCACCAGGCTGCGCTCCATTGGACTGTCTGCCAGAAACTCCTCCGCCGTGACGAGGGACTCCGTGATGATGGCTTCAGGGGGAAAGGTCTCGCCAAACACCTTTTCCGCATACAGGCCCACCCGCCTGTCATTCCCTTCGCCCAAAGTGGCGGAGGTCCCCACGCAGCAAAGGTGGCCCTTCTCCATCTTCAGCCTGCTTTTCAAGCGCCGGATCAGGCAGGCCAGATCCGTTCCCTGGGCGCCGTCAAAGGTATGAATCTCATCGACCACCAGATATTTCATGGTTTCCGGCCGGTTTTCCTTCCACAGGGGCAAGTCACGCGGCCGGATCAGCAGATAATCGAGCATCTTGTAGTTCGTAAGCAGGATGTCCGGGGGCTTAAGACGCAGGGTCTCACGATCGGTGATGAGCTGCTCATGCCCCATGACCTGTGATGCCTTTTCGCCCTGCTGACCACCAATATAGAGACCCGCTTTGAGCTGGTTCTTCAGATTCGGGTTGTCATCAATCAACCGGGCGATGCGTTTGGCCTGGTCCGTGGCCAAGGCATTCATGGGGTAGATGATGATCGCCTTAATGCCCGGTTCGCCCCGGTGTCGCCAGCAGTAATCCAGAATGGGATAGAGAAAAGACTCCGTCTTTCCCGAACCGGTTCCCGTGGCGATGATGGTGGATAAAGGCCGTTCCCCGGAAAGCCTGCGAAAGGCCTGTTCCTGATGGAGGTAGGGCGTAAAATGAAGGGGGATGCCGGGGAAGTAGTCCTGCCCGATGGCCGCTGTTCGGTAGGGAAGCCTGATCGAAAGATAAGGCCCCTTGAAAATGCCGCCATCCTCGTTCAGAAAGCGGTCCATCACGCCATGGAAAAAAGGCGTGGAAACCGGGAAGGTCGTCTTGAGAAAGTCCTCAATGCCTCTCTGAATCTGACTCGACAGGACGGATGGGATCATCTTCCCTCGTTTTTCAATTGCCTTTCAGCAAATGCTGAGAAGTTCCATTTCGTTCAAAGGTACTCAGGGATATAACTGCTTATCTAACCTCTTGTCTTCCCAAATTGGTTTCCGGCGTTGCCGGAACCGCAATAGGGAATTGGGGTTGTCTTGAATGCAGGAGAACATCCGCCGGGATGCCCAAATCCCTGTGCAAGGCCCGCATCATTCTGAGGGTTAGATGTTTCTTGCCGTTTAGGATCTCCGACGCCTTGCTCTTGCTGCCCAGGTAGCTTACCATATCCTTCTGTCGCAGCCCCATCTGCTCCATGCGAAACTTGATGGCCTCCAGCGGATCGGGCAAGGAAATCGGATATTGCTTTTCCTCGTATAATCCAACCAATGCGGAAAGCAGTTCCAACTCATCCCCTTCCGGCGTGCCGGCTTCGGCCTCCATAAGTTCTTCGATTCGGGCCAGCGCCTTTTGATAATCGTCTTCTGTCTTGATCACCCTGGAAATCATCAGACCACCTCCGCGTCAATCTTGTCATATTCCGCGTGGGCGCCCACAAAGCGTATGAACACTATTTTCAACGAATAATTCACTTTAACCACCAAACGATACTTATTGCCGCCGATATTGAACACGATGCGGTTGTCCTTCAAGAAACTGGCTGACCTGTATTTTACTTTGACGTCGGAAGGCGTCTTCCATTCTTCATTACAAACTTCGTGAAACCACGATTCCAGGGGACCTTTAGCATCGCAATAATCCGATCCTTCATAAAATGATTTCAACGTCTTCCGTGATACTATGTGCATTAGCTACCTCATTTTACGGCCACTGTCAAGGCAAAAGTTCCTTAAATGGGAACCAGCGTAAAGCCCCTGGAATGATCAATCAGTGACGATTCATTTTGACAAACTCGGTATTAATCTTTCCGGCATCGGCGCCGGCCTGGAATGATCAATCAGTGACGATTCATTTTGACCGATTAGCTCCCATCCCCAGCTTTTCAAAGGCTGCCCAGGCGGTAGCGTAGTCGGCTTCACGGTCGCAGCGGTCGAAGGGGGCGGCATAGGTGATGGTGCGCTCCCGGGGACCGCCGGGGAGGGTGTCGTCCACTATGGTCCGGGTGATGGTTCCCGATGCGACATCTTTGATCTCGTTCCACTCCGCACGTGAGAAACCGACACCGGGGAGGCCCTTGCTGCACGTGAAAACGATCCGGCCGTTTTGTTCGTACCAGGTGTCGTTCTCGTTCTGCCGCAGGACGGGGAACTGGATCCGGTAGATCGTGCAGAGTTCGTCCAGGGTGAGGCCGAGGGCCATTGCCGCTAAGACGTCAATCTCCACGAGGGCCTGCCGCCGTTCATAATCCATCCGGAGGGCACAGTTGCGTTGCCATTTCAGGGTCAGTTTGGCGAATTTCTCCTTGTCGAGGCGGGGATCGCTCTTTGTCCAGCACTCCTGACGGAAGGCCTCGTTCCAGCATTCTTTCCAGAGACCGGTGTAATGATTGGTTAGGCAGTTAAGTAAGAGAATTCGTATTTTACCAGAGGGCATTATATCAAAGAGTGGAAGGTTCTCCCAAATATGGTGCAGATTGCTCCTTCCGGTGGACTTAATGTAAAAGTCACTGACTAAAGAGGTTGCTATGAAAGCGCTTGTTAGAAGGGCAGAAATATCTTTGAATGCTGCAGTCTGTGCGCCATTTATATGCGCAGTCCCTGGGGGAATGATTGCGCTGACCAGCGTTCTTTCGCCTGATTGCGACAGCATACTACGATAAACCACCCGATAATAATCTGTGGCCGAATGGTACTGATCCCAAGTGACCTTTGGTGTCTTCTCCCGATATGCTGCGGGATCGCAGGCGGGCACATAATTGGTCCTGGGCAGGTAATCGTCGGGGAGTTCTGACAGATCAATGCATTCATATTCATGATGCTTATCACATACCGCATTTGGCGTTTTATAAAAAGGATTAGCCACATAGAAATGTGGACCGGAGAGTATCCAGTTTCCCGGCGTGTCTGCAAACTGGGTTGCTCTTATAATCGTACCAAGCTTTGGAGCGTTAGTTTCATCAAACATAACTGTTGAAAAATATTCACTTCTCAGATCTCCAAGGCGTTGTTCTTGGGCCGAAAATTTTTTCAATACGTCGGCGATCTGTCGGGTATGCAGGGCAGGAAGGCGAGCATGTAGGATAGGTGTGCCATGTTCGTCGTATAATTCGGCGAATTGCTGCAGAGCCGTTTCATCAACAGAAATAATCCTATCTTTATGTCCGGTAGTGTTCCAACTCCCAGCATCACCCTTGATTCCAGCTGCTTTCCCTGTTCCCGTATTCAGAAAGGATGCATCTATGGTTTGAGGGACGAACAAATTGGACATGGTGGAGAAAGAAATCCTGTCAACCCGCTTCCTGTATACGTTGATTGAATATGTAACCCAATGAAGAATCTCTGAAAAAAGTTTTTTCACATTGACAAACTGGAAATGATACTGGAGACGACGGTAGATCTCCTCTCGCAACTTTCCCCCATTGGGATCATCATAGACCCCCTCAGGATGCAGAAATCCTGATACACCCTGACTTGTTCCGATCATCCAGGCTTGGGGAAGGAAACACTTGTAGAGGTTTGATTGCGTCCCTTTCAAGACCGGATAATTCTGATAGGCATTCAGGAAGTTTTGTGTCCCTTGAAATCCTATATATTCATTGAGGTATTCGCCGCGGATGCTCCGCTTCTCAATGGCCTTCTCCCTCAGGTTGGCCATTTGGGGTGCTGAGGTGTTCCGAATGACGAACAGCGGATCGTAATCGCCAAGAAGCCCTCCTTCATTCCATTCGATCTTGATCCACGGCGGGTTTCCGACATTGAGATCGAAGCCGCCGTGATCGGCGAAAATGTCGGCGAAGACGAGTTCCCAATGATGGAAATTATGTTTATCTGCCAGGGCACGGACCAGAGCGAGTCGCTCAATGTTTTGGCAAAGGGAATCAACGTTCACATGGCCGAATTCGTTCGTCAGAGCCAAGTCCTGCTGCGTTGGGCGGTTGTCGGGAAGAAGCGACAACTGCTCTCCCGCGGCTGGAACGGTTTCATAGACCGACCCTTCGAGGATCAGGGTCAGATCCATGAGGAACTCGTCCCTGGAAGGGAGCTTTTCCGCTTCCTGGATCGGCCAGAACCAGAGGGCGCACCAGTAGTCCATGACGAGCTTGAGACGGCGGAAGGGGCTGGAGTTGGCGATATTCTCCGAAAGAAGCTCCCGGTTGAAGAGGTCATCTTTCTGTTTCGTCGTCAGGGACTGCTTGTAGATATTTTCATCGTCATAGCCGAAGAATTTATAAGCGGACCTGGTTTGGAAACGGATCTGGGCGGATTGTGCCACATGCCGGTGCCAGAGTTTGTCCACGGCGTCGGAGAGCCGCTGCAAGGTCTCGATCTCGCCGGCATTAAACGGCCGGATGAAATCCTTTCGCCAGGCCTTGATCGTCTCCGTTTCCTTCCTGGCCATTCCACGGACGACCCGGTCGGTGTAGTTGGCCATGCCCGCATCGGGCAGGAGAAAATGGTAAACCGATTTCGGCGGCCGGGGCTTGCCCAGTGGGACCCGATCCGGGACGACATCCAGCCAGGTTTCCTTTCCCTTGCGGTTTTCTTCCAGGAGTTCGGCATCAAAGACCTGGCGCCGGGCGCCGACAAGGGAGTTGCCACAGACGAGTTGGTTCCCGAACCAGGGGATAATGGGTGTTTCGCCGTCCTGGCCCACATAAATGGCGTTGAGCCAGAGGGAAACCTCGGCCAGTTCCACTGCCACGGGGTTCAGGTCCACGCCGAAGACGTTGTTGTCGGCCAGGAAGGCCTTGACCTTCTGCTTCTCCCGGCCGTAGTCGTCATGGCCGATCGTTTCACCCGTTTCCTTCTGTTTTCTCTCCAGATAGGCATCGGCCAACTGGTTGATTGCCTCGTTGAGGAAGGCGGCGCTCCCCATGGCCAGCTCGCAGACGGTCAGCTTCAGGATGTCGTCCGCCGTCTTGTCCTTGAGGAGTTCCTTCAGGGCGTATTTGACAAGGCAGCGGGTGAGGACCTCAGGGGTGTAGTAGGAGGCGGTCTTCTCCCGATTCCGGCCCGCCAAGCGGTAAATGAATGTCCCGCGGGGATAGATCCGATGCGTCCCATCGGTGTTGTAAACCCGCTCGGACTCCTCATACTGCGGGAAATCTTCGGCATTGACGAAAAAGGCGGCCTCCAGCTCGTTGACCTCTGTTCCCGCCTTTTTGACTTCATAGAGATCCGTTTCGGCAAAAAAGCCGGTGTAGGAGAGGAGCCCCTCGTAAACGGCTCCGAGCTGGTTGATCCCGAGTTGGGCGTAGCTGATGCGGCCACGACGATGTCGGCCATTCCCGGCGCGGGAGAGGGAGAGAAGCTCGATTACCTTCTGGAGGATGCCGTTGCGGAATTTTACGCCGTTGAGAAGCGGGGTCCGGGCCGGATCGAAGAGATGGCAATTCAGAGGGTAGAGACGGAATACGGGGCGCTGTTCCTCGAAGGTGAGAACGGCTGTCGTCCGTTCGTAATTGAACCCTTCGAAGATGAGGGGAAAGAGGGTCTGGAGTGAGTCATTGATGAAATAGCCCTCCCGCGACGATTCCTCCGAAAGGAGATTCAATTCCAGGTCCCGCAGGGCATCGAGGCTGTAGCCGGTGCGGTACTCCTCGCTATTCATGGGGGCGTAGCCCAGCTCCGGCCGGGCCTCGATGTAGAAGAGAAACAGGAGCCGGTAGAGGTAGCGCAGGCACTCCCGCGTCAGCTTATCCGCGTCCAGGGCTTCGCCGCCTCGGTCCCCGAAGACGCCCTCCTTGCGCTTCTGCCGGATGTAGAAGATGGCCTCATTGCCGAGGAGTTCCACGGCCTCCCGGGCAGAATACTTGAGGTCCTCGGAGACGGCGAAGGCGTGCTTGTGGGAATTCTCATCCAGGGTATCGAGGAGGCTGATGCCGTCTTCCGGGCAGATACTCTGCCGATGGAGGAGGGCCGCTGTCGCCTTCAGGGTGGATGGCGCCCGCCGACCCAGAATCTCCGGCAGGTCGAAGCGGAGGTAGCGCCTCTCGTTCCACTTGCTCCGGTCAAGAAGGATGATGTGGGAAATGCTCAAGATGAGGACCCAGCGGGGCGGCTCCGTCTGGGTAAAGACCTGTTTTGTCATGAGGTCCGAAAGGGGGATCTCCAAGAGCATCTGGGCTGCGTCTGCCTCCCCGTAGTGGGCTGCCGTCAGGGGCAGGTCCAGCGGGTCGGGGTCATCCGACAGGGGGGCGGCCGCCTCGACGATCCAGAGTTCCGGCGCGCCGTCCTTCTTGCGGATTTCGCCAATGACGGGGAAGAGGGCGCCCGAATCCAATTCTTTAAGGGCCGGTTCGTAGGTATAACCCAGGCTCTCCAGAAGGGTGGGGAAGAACTCCCGCTGACAGGGAAGGATCTCCTCTATTGTACGGAGCCGTTCCATCGTCTTGCGAAGGGTGAAATAATTCCTATTGTGACGGGCAAGTTGATCCTGGGGCGGTTTGACACCCTCCCTTGTCTCTCGCTCCTCCCAGGCGGTAAAGAGCCCCTTGAGGTCGTTTTCCAGCAGAACCGTCAGGTAATGGTGGGTGTAGAATTCGTTTTCGTTCGCGATGCCGGTGAGATCGAGGGCCATCACGCCTCTCCTTTCAGCACGGCGACCACCCGGATATAGGGGACATCCTCTGTAAGGATGGAATTTTCGATCCACGACAGGTATTCAGCAAAGATGCGGTCGATCTCTCGCTGGTCCCGCTCCTTGCGCTCCTGGGCGCGGGTGGTCGGCGCCGCCTTGGCGAACTCAAACTCCAATTGCCGATACCGCTTCTGTTTGAGGCGATCCAATTCGGCCATCTGAGCGTTGAGCTTGGCATCCGTCATGGTTTCAAACTCTTTGCGCCGCTGGTGCATCCATTCCCCGGCCTTGACAATGGCCTCGGGGAGCATCTTTTTGAGGGCCTCTTTGTCGAACAGTTTGCCTTGGTTGGGAACTTTCTCACCGTCCAGTCCTGTCCGCACCAGGATGGCCGGGAAATCAACGACGGCGTCAAACCGGCCGCCCAGAAAACGGACCCCGATCCAGGAGGCGATCAGGGGCTGGCTTTTCCGGTTGGGGATGATCCCGGAGAGGATAAAGAGGACTTCCCTCGCTTCCAGTTTCCCCGGCAGGGTCAGGACGGGGGCCTGATGGCGGCCAAAGACAGCCAGGAGTTTGTCGTTGAGCCAGCGCATCAGGGGATGAAGGTCCCAGAGGAGATGCATCTTCGGCCAGGTCGCCTCCTTCTTGCGGGTCCGGCGAATCTCATCCATGATCTGATTGCGGTCGGCAGAAAGGATGAACTCCCCGCTTTCCGGCCAGATCTCCGGTGGAAGGAAGCGGAACCGCTGCTCCAACTCATGCTTCAGGTTCAGGGGGAGGGCGAAGTTGACCGTCCGGGCGGGGACATCAAAGACCATTTGCAGGGGCTGAAAGCTCTTCAGGTATTCGAGCGCCTCGCGGAAGAAGGAAAAATCGTCCGCAAAGAACGAGGGCATTTGCTTCTGGGCACTTGGCGCTCCTTCGCCCGTTGGGATGATCTCGTTTCCCATAAGCAGGCCGAGGGGGTCCTTGGGCGCCTTCTGCAGGAGGTTCTCGAAGTCGGCTGCGCCGGCCCCCGCCTCGATTGCGGCGGCGGTGATCCGCTCTTCCTCTTCCATGTCATAGACGCCCATCAGGGCCGAGGGATCGCCGATGTTCTTTACGGCCTGCTCGTCTTTCGTGATCAGCAGTTCCAGGATGCGGTTGTCTCCCTTGATCTTCTCGCTGACGCTTTCCGTCATCAGATAGACTATCCAGGGCTCCCGCTCCTGGCCGTATCGGTCGATCCGGCCGTTGCGTTGCTGAAAACACATGAAGGACCAGGGGATGTCGAAATGGATCATCCGATGGCAGAGAAAATGGAGGTTAATCCCCTCGGAGGCCACATCCGAAGCGAGGAGAAGCCGGACAGGCGCCTCCTCGCGGCCGAAGTCCTCGACGATCTGCTGTTGATCTACGTCGGAAAGGCTGCCATGCAGGATGGCAATTTGGTCCTCTTTGAGACCCAGATCGCCGGGCAGATGTTCGGCGAGAAAACCCAGGGTATCGATCCGTTCGGTGAAGATCACCAGACGGTCCTTGGTATCTCTCCCGGTCCAGTCAAAACCGTGAAAGGGATCCCGGATGACGGAGAGGAGCTTCTGATATTTGCTGAAGTTTTTCGGCCCCACGGGCTGAAGTGCCTCGGCCAAGGTTTGCAACGCCTGGATATCCTTGACCGCATTGTCTCCGTCTTCCTTTTGCAGGTGCGAGATCCGGTTTTCAATGGTCTGGAGGCAGGCCGCCGGGCTGGAAAAGAGGGCCTTTTCCAGGGTGGTCTTGAAGAGCTTGCCGGCCGTATGCCGCTGGTCCAGACGGGTAAAGGTCATCTGGGTAAAAACGTCGAAGGCTTTTTCTTCCGCAGGAGACGCCTGGCACTTTGCCACGGCGATCTTCCTCTCCTTGAAGGATTTGGCGACCTGGTCCTTGATGTCTTTTTTGAAGCGGCGGATGAAGAGTCCCTTGATATCCTCGGGGCCGTAGTCTTCCGGATCGGCGATAGCTGTCGGGTTGAGCATGTTCATCAGGCTCGCGAAAGCCCGGGGCTTGCCGTCATGGGGCGTGGCCGAGAGCATGATCAGGGCGTCCGATCGGTGCTTCAGGAGGTTCGCCAGGCGATAGCGCATGGAAAGGGAGGCGGAATCGGTTCCCCGGGCGGCCACGTTGTGGGCCTCGTCGATAACGATCACATCCCAGTAGCATTTTTCCAGGTAAGTTCGATATTCGGCGTCCTGCTTGAGGGTATCTATGGAGATGATCGCCCGATCAAAGTAGTAAAAGGGGTTGTGGTTCGTCGGGATGCGGGAACGGACCCGCTGAAGGCCGACTGAATCGAGGCGCGTAAGGGGAATGGTGAAGCGGCTCCAGAGTTCCTTCTGAAACTGGGTGAGCATGCTTTTTACCGTGAGGACCAGGATGCGCTTTCCCTTTCCACGACGGATTAGCTCGGACAGGAGGATGCCCGCCTCGATGGTCTTGCCGAGGCCGACGGCGTCGGCGATCAGGATGCGCTGCCGGGGCTGCTTCAGGGCCTGGATGGCCGGATCGAGTTGATAGGGGACGATATCCATGGCGCCCCGATGGCCGATGTAGAGATACTCATCGGTTGGAGGGGTCTGCCGGAGCAGGCTTTCCATGAAGAGGAGAGAATCGCGGTAATAGCTGGAGGTGTCGGCGACGAGATCCGTATCGGCGGGATTGAGGGGTTCGATCCGGTCGATCTCCTCCAGGAAAATGGCCTCCCGGTCCTTGACGATCTGGGAGAGCCCAACCACAGATACAGCCTGACTGCCGTTGGCTGTGCGATCCACCTTGCGGACAAGCCATTCGGCGTCTCTGATCAGAACCCGTGCGCCGGGGGCGAGAACAGGAATATTCATTAATGATTTTATTCCCCCTGAGAACTGACAAGAAACGTTATGTGCCAAGACCCATCCGGCTGAGTATGCCGTAATCTTTCTTGCAGGCGGGACACAGAACCGCCGGATATACTACGCTTGTGGATTTGTGAAAGAGTTTCCCCGGAATCTCGACGGGTTTTTGCTGTCTGCCTTCCTCTTCCTTGAAGGCGCACCCACAAATTTCGCGCATTCTTGTACAACTTTTCCCATGGCGATTCAAGCACTTCTGAAATATTTTTTGTAAATATTCGTTTAACCCCGTTATGCGTAGGCGTTAATGGTTCAGTATTTTCTTGAAGCTCGACCTGCCACGCGGCAGCGCCAAACCCCAAAAGGGCAGGGAGTTGACGGGCGAACATGACAAAGTCCTCTGCTCCAGCCCGGTCACGCCGCCTGCATCTTTCCCTTCCGCGTTCGGCTAGGGACGGCGTCGGCCCTTCCCTCTGCCCTGTGGCTCGGCACAGCCTTTGCTGAGCTTGGTGCGGTGTTTTCTTTCCCGACCGACCGCTATTTTGGCCTGCGCGAGTTTGCCGGTCGCAACAAAACGATCATCCCGGTTGTCATCGGGCGCAAATCCGCCCACGTAATCGTCCTCGACGACGATCCCGTCGATCTGAAATCAGACATGGATTTAAGGAAATAAGCTACTTTTAAATATTTTCAAGTTGTCCGGGGATTGCCGCCAGGGAGCGGCAATCTCGGAGTTCTACGCACTGTCTCCGGAATGGTCTTTGTCCTTGCCGTAAATCTCCGGGAAGTATTTTCGGGCGCATTCCGGACAGATGCCGTGGCTGAATTGAGCCTCCGAGTGATCATGAATGTAAGCTTCGAGCTGGTTCCAATAGCCCTTGTCATCCCTGATTTTTTTGCAGTAGGAGCAGATCGGCAGCATGCCGCTCAATGTTTTGACTTCAATAAGCGCTTTGTTGAGTTCATCTTTTGTTTGCTGCAGCGCTTTATTTGTTTCCGATAGTTCCTGAGTCCGTTTTCCAACGGTTTCTTCCAGGCGCTCATGATATTGGACAATCTCTAACTCAGCCTTTCGTCGCCGTTTTCTTTGCTGAAAGCTTAAGGCGATCGTGAATATCACTATGAAAATGGTTGCGCCAATTATCATAAGGTAGCGGATTGTTTCCCGACGCCATTTTTGGAGGACATTTTTTTTTGCTGTACGAAACGGCAATTTGAAAAGGAAATCCGGATAATTGAAACGTAGAAATAATCGTCTCGGCGTCTTCGTGGGTTCTACGCCCACCGCCGCTTGCAACGTTTTGCCTTAACGCCGAGAAGAGCGGGATGGTGCGAATGTCTGTCCCGAGGAATTTTTGTGAAACATTATTGTGGTTGATCCAGCTTGTAATGGTCGTTCCTTGCATGTCGAACAGCGCAATCGCATCAACATCGATATTGAGATAGTCGGCGTACTGATTATAGAAAACAATTGGGTCCAAAAAAGCCGCCAGAACGCCGGCAAATTCGGCATCCTGATTTTCCACCCGCTGACTTATCAGAATTTTTGCCTCCTTATTGGCGGCAAAGACAGCGCCGATAGAAAAATCCACCCAGGAATCACGGTGTTCTTCGAAAGATGGCAACTTCAACACCATTTTGGACAAGCAGGCCTTTAGCCCTGATTTGGGCTTCCGCTGCCTGTTTGCGGGACGCGCCGATGTGCTTCTCCCATGTTTCTGTTACAATTTGTTGGAGAGCCGGTGATAATTTGTTCCAGAAAGATAAACGGATCATGGGTATATATTGGGGAAAATATTCATTGTCTTCAAACGCGAACTTGATCCCCCGTTCCCAGAGCCGGGCGCTCTGGATCGTTTCATAACTGGTCAATACCGCATCCACCCGGCCTCGCTCCATATATTCGGGAAGATCCGGCCATGGCACAATCAGCGGCTTTCCGCCCAATGCCTTTATCCTCAATTCATTGGCGGCGCCGCCAGCCACCCTCACCCGGAGACCTTCAATATCCTCAGTGTTTGGAAATTTTCTTGTTGATTCCGAAAATATGGGCATGGCCAAGATCAAGCCACCGGCCCAGCACCTTTATCGGGAGATGGTTTTCCAGCTCCCGGTTGATGCTTTTTCCGACAGCGCTTTCCAGAACCCTGTAATTGGCCTCGGCCGGTCTGCCATAGAAAACCGAAAGCAAAAAAACTCCGACATTCGGTTCGAATTGAGTGACATTCCAGGTTCCGGGCACAGCCATCTCAAGCTTTTCCTGAGCCAAGGCCTGGACAACATCTTTATCCCTGAAGAGACGGGCGTTGGAAAAAAATTGAACATCAATCCGTCCGGCAAGTTTTTCCTTTAATTCATCGGCAAAACTCTTGACGGCAACGCTTTGAAAGTGGTCATCCGTATTTTCAACAGAGATAATCATCCGGGGAAGTACCCGTGCGGAAGCATCCGCAATCCCTGAGACGATAATTAAAGCGAACCCAATTAAAAAATATTTTTTCATGGGCTGAAATTCCTCAAAACCAAGCTGTCCCCTCAAGCTAACAGCTTGTGCTCGCCATGTCCGCCCAGAGCATTGCGCAATTACATCAAAAAATGCAGATTCCCGAAATTCAAGTCCTTTTTTTATATTCCGCCGCCAACGCCTCTTTTGCCGGTTTTACGTAAAAATCCCGTAGTTTGGGTTTTTCAATCTTGCCCGAGGGGTTGCGGGGAACAGGGGCAAAGATGATTTTTTCCGGCCATTTGTATTTCGCAAAATCACTCTTTTTGCAGAAATCGAGGATCTCGCCTTCGTTCAGCGTTTCGCCTTCCTTGGCCTCGATTACGGCAAAGACAATTTCCACGAGCCGGACATGGGGGAAGCCCATCACTGCCACGTCCCGCACCTTCGGATGCCTTCTCAGAAAATCCTCGATCTCGACGGGAAAGATGTTTTCCCCCCCCCGGATGATGAGATCCTTGGCCCGGTCGGCAAAGAAAATGAACCCCTCCTCGTCCTTGTAGGCCAGATCGCCGGTATGGAGCCAGCCGTCAACAATGGTCTTGGCCGTCATCTCGGGGTTGAAGGCGTATTCCTTCATCAGTCGGGGCCCCTTGAGGAGCAGTTCGCCGATTACCCCCGGCAAAACCTCCTTGTCGTTGCTGTCAACGATTCTGATCTCCATAAAGGCGGTAGCCTTGCCGATAGAGCCCGGCTTCTCCAAAAGATGCTCGTCCTGGCAGAGGGCAGTGAACCCTCCGCCCCCTTCGGTGATCCCATAGGTAATGCCAAACTTGATCTTGGGGAATATTCGCTTGGAATCTTCCAGAAGCACGTGGGGCACCGGCTGGGCGCCCAGCTCTATATGTTTCAATGCCGAAAGATCATAATCCTTGAGGTCAATCTTTCCCGCCTTGATGGCATTAATCAGGTCCGACCAGGTGGGAACGGTATTGAATCCCCCCGTGCATTTCTCCTCAGCCAGGGTTCTTATGTAATACTCCGGTTTAAACTCCATCGGCATCAGGATCTTGCCGGCGGCGATGTAAGAGGGAAAGGAATGGAAGAGCGAACCGCTGTGGTAGAAAGGATGAGGCGTAAGATAAATGCTGTAATATCCGTCGTTTAAGGAAAGGCCGTTGCCTATCCCTGTAAAGAAAAGGCTTTTATGGGTATGGGAGACCGGCTTCGGCGCCCCGGTGGTGCCGGAGGTAAACATCAGCTCCGCCATGTCGTCGTCGGCCGTCTCCACGCAAATCTCCGTGCTGTCGCCCTTTTCCGCTATCTCCCGATAGGAGATCATCCCCGGGGGGACGTTGTCGCCGAGGCAGATGAAATATTTGCAGTAGTCCATTTCCTTCATGATGGGTTGAATTTTCGGCAGGAAAACCTCATCGAAGATGAAGACCTTGCATTTGGCGACGTCGGCGGCATACTTGATATCGCCGCTCGCGAAGCGGAAGTTCAAAGGGGTCACCGTCGTTCCTGTCTTTAATACCCCGATGTAGCTTGCGTGCCATTCTATCGAGTTCATCATCAGGTGCAGGACGATGTCGCCTTTTTTAATGCCGCAGTTTTTCAGCAGGTAATTGGCAATCCGGTTGGCATGCCCGTTGTACTGCCGCCAGGTGAAGCTTCTCCGGAAATTCCGGGAAGGGTAACTCTCGATAATGAATTCTCTTTCCGGAAATTTACTCGCGTTCAATCCTGAAAACGTTGCAAGATTCAATGTCGTTCCTCCCTTATCAGTAGAGGCGGGCGTGAGGCCCGCCTCGGCATTTTATAATATGTCGTTAATGAACAGCGCCGGCGCTTACGGCATATCCCAGGTCAAAGGCCTTTATGTTCATTTCCAGAAAGGCCTTCTTTGTTTTTTCGCTGATCGTCTGTTTCAGCATGTCCGCCGAGATGGGGATTAGCCCGGTTCCGGCCAGAGCGCCCAGCATCACCATGTTAAGACTCAATAAGGTTCCCGCCTGGCGAGCCAGACTCGAGGCGTCGAAGGCGATGTTTTTCCTAACCTGCGCCCCGATCAGGTTCATCGTTTCCTCAACCGGCGGATAGACGCCCATGCCGATTGCCACGGTGAAGGGGGGCAAAGGAGCGGTGTTGGAAAGGACTATGGAATCTTTATTGCATTTTCCAATGGCTCTGAGGGTTTCCAGCGGTTCAAAGCCAACGAGGATATCCGCTTCGCCCGGGGAGATTATATTGCTTTGCGCCTTGCCCAGCAGGATGGAGGATTCTACAACCCCGCCCCTTTGCGCCATCCCGTGAATTTCGCTGATCTGCACAGGCACCTCGTGCGCCAGGGCCGCTTCTCCCAACAGGTGAGAGGCAAGGAGGTTCCCCTGGCCGCCCACGGCAACAATGACAATTCTTATCATATCCATTATTATTCTCCTATCTTCTTGAGTCTTATGGCATTTTCCGGGCAGACCTGAACGCAGAGCGTACAGCCGATGCAGCTTGCTTCATCAATTTCCACCTGCTCCCCTTCCAGATAGAAAGCCGGGCAGGCCAGCGTATTGAGGCAAACCCGATGATTCTTGCACTTGCTGTGGTCAACAAAGTATGACCGTTTTTCCTGTTTTTTGAAGGTCTTTTCGTACATGGGGCATATTTCGCGGGAAATGATTACGGAAAGCCCCGGGAAGGCGATGGCCTCCTTGATTTGCTCCACCGTCTTTTTGAACTTGAACGGTTTGACGACGGTCACATGCTTGACCCCGATGCCGTTCACCAAGGCTTCGATCGAGACGCTCAGGTTGTTGAAGCCCATATTTTCCATGGCTGTGCCGGGATCAGGCTGAAAGCCGGTCATCGAGGTTGTCCCGTTGTCCATGATGACCACCGTCTGGTTGTGGCCGTTATGCAGGGCGTTTATCAGCCCCGGGATTCCCGCATGAAAGAAGGTGGAGTCCCCGATAAAGGAGACGACCTTTCTGCCCGTTGCCGTACCCATGCCGGAGCCCATGCCGATGCTGGCCCCCATACAGACGGACAAATCCGACATGCTTAGGGGGGGAAGCACCCCCAGCGTGTAACAGCCGATATCGTTTGTGTAAATCGGTTCGTCTCCGCAGGCCTGACGCATTGCGGCATAGGTTGCCCGATGGGGGCAGCCGGCGCACAGGTTGGGGGGCCGCTGGGGAATATTGGGGATGTCGATGTTTACCGCCTCCTTCGTCGGGCACGTTACCCCAAAGTAGGAAGCGATAACCTTGCGCACCATGCTGGGGCTGAATTCATAGGCCCGGGAAAAAAGACCGTCGCCCTTGCCTTTGATCGGGATGACGCTGCCGATTTCCTGGGCTTTAACCTTCACCCCCTCTTCCAGATAGGGTTCCAGCTCTTCAACGACCAGAATTTTCTCACATTTGGCGATAAAATCCTTGATCAGCCTGTCCGGCAGCGGATGGGAAAAACCGATGCGCAGGACGCTTACGCGTGATGTCAGCGCGAGATCCTGCAGGGCGTCGCTCACATAATTGAAGCTTACGCCGCTGGTGATTATCCCCAACTTGCCCTCGCCGGAAACAAAGTTGTACGGGGATTGGTCGGATTCCCCGGCGGCCTTTTCCCAATTGGCGAGCAGGAGCTTGTGCAATTTCGTCGAAACACTCGGAATGAGAGTGTTTCGCAAGGGTTCCTTCGGAAAAGAGCCCTGGGAATTTTTCCCGGCGATCGGCCCCAGCGAAATAACCCCGGTGGAATGGTTAATGCGCGTGGTGGTTCTCAGGATAACCGGTTCCTTAAGCATTTCGGAAAGATCAAAGGCATAGCGGGCCATCTCTTTGGCTTCGGCAATTGAGGACGGCTCCAGAACCGGCAGGCCGGAGAACTTGCCGTACATGCGGTTATCCTGTTCGTTTTGGCTGGAAAACATGGAGGGGTCGTCTGCCGAGACAAGGACAAAGCCGCCCTTCACCCCCTCGTAGGCAAGCGACATCAGAAAATCGGCGGCAACATTCACGCCGACATGCTTCATGCTGCACATCGCCCGTACCCCTGCGATGGCCGCCGCAGCGGCAACCTCCAGGGCGACCATTTCGTTGATGGCGTATTCGAAATAGATGCCGGACTCCTTCTGGATTTTGAAAAAGGTGTCCCCGATCTCCGAAGAGGGGGTTCCGGGGTAGCAGGTTGCAACCGCCGCGCCCGCCTCGATTGCGCCCCGGACAATGGCTTCATTGCCGAGCATCAGCATTTTTTCCCCTGGACTATCCAGCAATAACTCGTTCATGTTAGCTTTCTCCTTTTTTATATTTTAAGCAACGTTCTCTTCAGCTATGATGGCCGCTCCATAAGCCGCCATGATTTGAGGTTCAAGGGGGACGATAAATTCATGCCCGCTATCTACTGTATGGCATTGATTAGACCTGCATCTTTAGCCCCGCTCTGACATAGGTTGTCTTTTCCTGTCGCTTCGCTTGATTACTAATGACATTTTCAATATTGGACAACGAATGATGAGAACATGCATAATTCAGTGAACAATTTCCCGTAAATTCCGGGTAAGTGGAGAGGTGCGTTCTCAGATGAAATCGCTAATGCTTTCTCCCTGGTAGGTGCTGAATGCATGATCATTTTATAGCCATGGATAAGCTCAACGCCGAAACTTATGGATAAATTTTTCCTCCTTGTCAAGAGCTTTTTTCGTTCAGGATGTTGACTCCCACTGAGCCCGATGACGGGAATTTGCAGACGCATATCAGCGCAACTGTTACGGCCTGCCGGAAGTCCAGTTCGGGTGTGCATATTTCATAAGTTTATCTTATGGATATTATAAAAATAATAGCGTTGACAAGGGGATTTTCCCTATAATATAAGCCCGGCCATAGAGGGATATCCTCACATCTCAAGAACTGCCACTTTACAACAACAGAAGATGATTTTCCGCGGATGCCATTTACGGGTCATAAAGCATGCGTGGCCTTTTCGCAATGGATGATGTTGAATAAGCATTTCAGCATGTTGATGATTGGAAATTACAATTATCTGACCATTAGTCGGGGAAGGAGGGGGAAGACGGGGCAATTATGCTGGCCGCGTAGCGTGTAATTCAGGAGACCGGAACGATTTTTTATAAAAAGGAGGGGTTTATTATGGCAGAAGAAAAAAAGTTTCCTTATGCAGAAGAGGTAAAGTTCCCGCCGGCAATGGCAGGTTGGGAGGAAATGTACCCGCCGCATCGTTTATTCAGCAAGGATAGGGATGATTGGGAGAAGCGGCATTTCTGGTATCAGGATAAGATCCATGATCCGGAAGCGCTGTATCCGCTCGATGATATCTTCAATGAGGCATGGCAGATTTCTCTTTCCCAATATACCACGAGGGTTTTCTGCATTCCTCCTGCCCAGGGGGTGCAGCAGCGGATGTTAGGCTGCTATATGTATATATCGGCTGTTGAACCGCCGCCGCCCGAGGTTATTGGAGAAAAGGCGGAGGTTTTCGGGAAAAGGCTGCCCTACGTCCTGCAGAATTACGATATGTTATGGCAAAAATGGCTTGAGAAGTTCCAGACTCTCGGAAGGGATATGCAAAATGTCAAGGTGCCGGAAGAACTGCCCAAGTATGTGCCGGATGAGGATATTTTCCCTGTGACAAAGGGATATACCCCGGCGTATGAAGTGATGGCGGCGTTCAATACATTGGTAAATCAGATATTTTTAGGGTGGCAATACCACTTTGAGTATCTGAACCTCGCTTACCTTGCCTACCTGATGTTTGTGGATACGGCCAAAAAATTATTCCCGGGTATAAAAGACGGCGCGGTTATGAAAATGGTTGCCGGCGTTGATGCAGCCATGTTCCGTCCGGATGAAGAGTTGTGCAGATTGAGCAGATTGGCTGTGGCGCAGCGGCCGGTTGGCGACATTCTTAAAAAGAATATATCGGCTGACGAGAAGATGAAAGAATTGCAGGGCACGCAGGAGGGCCGGGCCTGGCTGGAGGAGCTTGAGAAGATAAAGGATCCATGGTTCTTTGTATCCTGTGCAAGCGGCTGGTTTCACTATGAAGGCAGTTGGGTAAACAAGCCGGATGTGCCGTTCAGCTATATGCAGAGCTACGTTGAAAGGCTTGAGAAAGGGGAAAAGATCGAGCGGTCGCTTAAGGCCATCGAAAAAGAGAGGGAAGGCCTTGTTGAAGAGTACAAAAAGCTCATAATGGCTGAGGATGACAGGAAGTCCTTTGAAGATGCCTATAATGCGGTCAGAACAATATATCAGTTCACCGAAAACCACATCTTCTGGGTAGAGAACTGGTTCCATACGATATGGTTCGATAAGGTAAGGAAGTTTGGAAATCTGCTGGTAAAGTATAATGTATTGAAGAAGACGGACGATATCTTTCTCTTCAATAGATTTGAAGTGCCAATGCTGCTGGAGGATATGGTGACCGCCTGGGCATTGGGCGTGGGCGCCCCTACGAGAAGCAAATACTGGATGGAGAAGGCAGAAAAGAGAGAAAAGATACTTGCCGCTGCAAGAGAATGGGCGCCTGTTCCCGGACTGGGAGTGCCGCCGGAAGAGGTGTCGGAGCCATTTACCGTAATGCTTTGGGGCATAACCAGCGACAAGGTGGAAGAGTGGCTCAAAGGCGCTGATTTATCGGCAAACGAAATAAAAGGATTTGCATCATCGTCAGGGGTTGTTGAAGGACCGGCCCGGGTAATCAAACTTTCTCAAAATATTGTCGAACTCAAACCCGGCGAGATTCTGGTTTGTCCATCCACCAATCCATCATGGGCGCCGGTCTTTACAAAGATAAAGGCTGCCGTGACCGACATTGGCGGACTTACCTGTCACGCTTCCATAGTCTCGCGCGAGTATGGCTTGCCCTCTGTCACGGGCACTGGAGTTGCAACCTCGATAATCAAGACAGGCGACATACTAAGGGTTGATGGCGGCAATGGGATTGTCACAATCGTGAAAAGGGCTTGCGGATAATTAAAGGGGCTTGCGCCCTGAAATCAAAACAACCCGGAAGTGCGGTCGCCGTGCGGCCGCACTTCCCTACTGTACTCAACAAAATAAAGGGGGAATTAAGATGGCGGAAAAATGGAGTTACTGGCTAAAAGATGTTTGCCAGGACCACAACGATATTATTGGTAAAAAATGCGCCAACCTGGGAGAGTTGACGAGGGCGGGGTTTAACGTCCCTCCTGGCTATGCTCTGAGCGTGGACGCGTACAGCAGGTTTATGAAAGAGACGGACGCCTCAAAACTTGTATTGAAGTATTTAGAGGACTTTAAGGCCGATCCCAACGATTTGGCCGAGACCCTGAAATACGAAAAGGCGGCCCAGGATATAAGGGAAATTGTGGAAGGGATAAAAATGCCTCCTGATATGGAGGAGACCGTAAAAAGCTACTACGGGGAATTGTGCAAAATTGCGGGATGTGAAAATATATATGTAGCTACCCGTTCTGCAGGGCCGGCAAGCCATCCCGGTCAGTATGAGACATATTTGAATGTAAGCGGGGCAGATGATGTTGTTGCCAATGTGGTGCGCGTCTGGTCGAGCACGTTCAATGCACGCTCCATAATAGCAAGGGCAAGGCTCAATTTGCCGTTGCATTATGACCCGATAGGAGTGGCGGTATTGACAATGGTTGATGCAAAGGCGGCAGGGGTTATGTTTACGATCAACCCTGTTAATGGCGATGTATTGAAGGTAGCGATAGAGGGGAGCTTCGGTTTCGGCGAAGCTGTGGTTTCCGGGAATGTAACGCCTGACAGGTATCTGGTTGATAAAGTTAGTTTGGAGATTGAAGAAAAGATAATTTCCGATAAGGGAAGTGAATTTGTCTATAACCCGGAGACCAGAGAAATGGAATATGCGGAGCTGCCTCTGGAGCAAAGGAAGGCTCAGTGTTTGGAAGATAGAGAAGTTATCGAGCTTACGAGGATAGCCAAAAGGGTTGAAGCGCATTTCGGCTGCCCCCAGGATACAGAGTGGTCTATCTCGAGAAGCCTTCCCTTCCCGGATAATATCTTTCTGGTGCAGGCTCGTCCGGAGAGCGTGTGGGGCAAGAAAAAGAGGGGTTCCGTGCTTGGTAAAAAGACCGGGTTGGAGTTGCTGCTGGAAAAGGCTGTCACCCCGACTAAAGTTAATAATGTAGGCATTTAGAGCTTTAACAAGGGTATTTGATCAGGAGAGGCGATGGAAGAGGAGCGGGTAATTGCCGTCATCGGAACATTTGATTCCAAGGCGGAAGAACATCTGTTTCTGAGGGACGCCATTCAAGGGCGGGGTTTTAAAACAGCAATGGTCCACCTGGGGACAAAGGGGCCGTCGTCCTTTAAGGCCGACTATGACCTGTACGCGGACGTTATCGCCCCGAATCCGCGAAAAAATATCAGCCGGGATGAGGCAATTGAACTGGTCATTGACCATGCCGGGCCGCTAATCAGCAAGCTGCACTCTCAGGGACGCATTTGCGGACTGATATCGGCCGGCGGAGGCACCGGAACGTATATCAGCACTGCCCTGATGCGTCAGCTCCCCATAGGAGTCCCCAAGGTGATGGTTTCTACCGTGGCATCCCGCGATATGGCGAAGACTGTCGGCACCAAGGACATCACGATGATTCACAGCGTGGTGGATATTTTGGGCGTCAACAGCATTTCGGGCATGATTCTGGATATGGCAGCCGGCGCCGTCTGCGGGATGGCCGCAAGGACGTGGCGCCCCGCTTGTGCAAAGCCTCGCATTGCCATGTCTTTTTTTGGATTTGTCACGCGTGCCGCCGAGAATATCCGGGGTCATCTGGAGTCGCAGGGATATGAGGTTATCCCGTTTCATGCCAATGGCACAGGTGGAACGGCAATGGAAGAGCTGGCCGCCGAGGGCTGCTTTGCGGGTATCCTGGATCTCGCCACGCACGAGCTGGCCGACGAGCTGATGGGCGGATACTGCAAGGGAATCAAACCGAACAGGCTGATGTCAAACAATGGTAAAGGCATCCCGCGCCTGGTGATTCCCGGGGGGTTGGATTGCGCGGTCTTCGAGTTTACCCGCGAGACGATCCCCGCTGAATTTGCCGGGCGGAAGCTGTTTTTTTACGATTTTCGTTCCGCAATTCGCTTGGACTATCAGGAGACCGGGCAGATAGCCGCCCAACTGATCGAAAAACTGAATGCCGGCAAGTCTTTAGTCAAGGTGCTTATTCCCAGTCGAGGCTGGTCCGAAGCTGACGGCGAAGCCTGCCCCTTATGGGATCCCGAGGTCAGCCAATCCTTTGTGGGCGCAATCAGGCAGGGGCTGCGTTCCGATATCAGCTTGATTGAGTCTGACCGCCATATTAACGATCCCTCCTTTGGCAGGCAGGCGGCGGAAGTAATGCACGGCATGGTTCAGCAGTCCGTCCGCATCTGAGCTTCTGTGAGTTAATCCCTGGTTGTTGGATAATATCTTGGCTGCGCGCGGAGTCTGCTCATAATATCGGTGATATCAGTGGATGCCGTGTTCGCGGGGGTCATGTCAACCAGCATGTCGATGAACGCCTGAGCCGCCTTGGAAAGGGATTGGTCTCGGAGATAGGCAATGCTGATATTCATCCAAAGTTTGGTACCGCCTATCGGGGCTGTAACAATTTGGCCATTCTCAAGTTCCGCGGCGAGCAAGGGTTTTACCAAAAAAGAAATCCCTTCGCCCCTTTTTACCATCTCGATTATTAGCCCATCATTGCTTGTCTCCATAAGAATATTGGGACTGAATTGATGTTCAGAGAAAAACCTGTCGAGCACGCGCCTTGTGCCGGAACCGCCATGCTTCATGATTATTGGCTCCTGGCTGATGTCGTTCAGGGTTATGCATTCTTTTTTCGCCAGATGGTGGTCGGGGGCCATGATGAGCATTATTTCTTCACGGGCAAAGGGGATTAATGTCAGATCAGTTCTGTTTTCAGGCGTGGCAATCAAACCAACTTCGATCTGCAGGTCGTGCAGGCTCTGGATAAGATCGGTTGAGTTCCCTTCGTTTACATTGATCTTGATCAGGGGGTGCTGCAGATGAAAGGCATGGATAAGAAAGGGCATGGCATATAGAGTGTATGCCTTTGACGCCCCCACCCTCAGGACGCCCCTCTTTAATTGCCGCATGTCCTGGATGACATTTTCAATCTCCTTTTCATACTCGAAAACCCGGAGGGCGCACACATAAAGGGTTTTTCCTTCATCGGTCAGGCACAGCCCCCGGCCTTTTCTCTTGAATAATTTTATGCCGCAACAGTCTTCAAGGGATTTTACCTGGGCAGTCACGGCCGGCTGGGTAATAAAAAGTTCCTTGGCCGCGAGGGTAAAACTCAAAGTTCTGGCAGCGTGATAGAATACCCGGAGCTGATTAAAATTAAGCATAATTGATCAGTCCTTAGAGCCAATTGCAAAACTCCCAATTCTGTCATTCCCGCAATGATTTTAAGCGGGAAAACGAAGTTTAATGTTCATAATCTGGTTCTAACTGCTTGAAAAACCGTATTCCCGATAGAAGCATTGTGTACATTAAGCTCCGCTTTCGGGAATGACAAATAGTTTTGCAATTGGCTCCTTATTTATAATTTATGCTTATGGATAGCATAAAAAAATCGAAATTGACAATTTTTTTTAAATCGGTAATCTGTCAGCCACATGGAAAAAACTGAATAAGCGGCAAAGATCAACACCAATGTATGCTTTTCTGTAACGATTATTTGCACCCGAATTAATGATGTCGGTCCCGGCGACAAGAGGTTTTGTGCGCATATTGGCAGATTGAACCCATTCAAAGGAGGTATTGATTGCGATGAAAGACATGAGAGATTTTATAGCGTTATGCGAAAAAGAAGGAATCTTGAAGCGGATTACAGCCGAGGTTGATTGGAATCTGGAGCTTTCGACGATCGCGAAGGTCAACGAAGAGCAGGGCGGCCCGGCGCTCCTTTTTGAAAACGTCAAAGGTTACAATACCCCGGTTCTGATGAGCGCCTTTGGCACGACCGAGCGCTTGTCCCTGGTCATGGGAATGCCTATCGGCTCGACCTTGGTCGATCTGATGCGGAAATGGGTGGAAAAAGGGGGAATCAAGATCCCCCCCAGGTGGGTGGATAAGGCGCCCTGTAAAGAGAATATCCTCAAGGGCGATGATATTGATCTGTTCAAGTTCCCGGTTCCCAAGTTTTATCCGCTGGATGGCGGCCGCTATTACGGCACAGCCCACTATATTGTTTCTAAAGACCCGGATACGGGGTGGGTCAACCTCGGGACATACCGGGCGCAGCTTCTCAACAAGAATCACCTGGGCGTCCAGTTTATCAAAGGCAAGCATGCGGACATCATGCTGAAAAAGTATGCGGCGAGAAAACAATCCATGCCGGTTGCCTCGATCATTGGGAGCGATCCGCTGCTCTTTCTGATGGGCGGGGCCCGTTTGTCGGCATTCGATTCCGAATATGATTTGGCCGGCGCCTTGCGCGAGGAGCCGGTGGAGGTTATCAAGGGCGAAACGGTTGATTTGCCTATCCCCGCGCATGCGGAAATCGTTGTCGAGGGCGAGGTGGATCCCGAGGCGTTTATGGAAGAAGGGCCTTTCGGCGAATATACCGGCTATTATTCCGGGGTGGGAACAGACCCCCGTAATTTTATCAAGGTCAACTGCATTACCCACCGGAACAATCCCATTTTCTGGGGAACTACCGTCGGCAAGGCTGTAACCGATACCCACATGACCCTGTCCTTGACATACGGGGCCACTCTGTGGCAGCAGCTCGTAGCCATGAGGATTCCCGGTCTCAAGGCCGTTTACTGCCCTCCGGAAGCCGCGGGGAGGTTCATAGCTATAATCTCCGTCAAGCAGATGTACCCCGGACATGCCGATCAGGTTGCCACGGCGGCCATCTCTACGGAAATGGGCGCCTATGGTCTTAAAACCGTCATTGTGGTCGATGACGATATCGATCCCTGGGACATCCCCAGGGTCCTTTATGCATTGGCTTTCCGCTTCCAGCCCAACCGCTCGCAGGTTATCAAGCGCGGCCGCTCGACGCCGCTTGACCCCTCGCTGCCGATTGACGCCCGGTGGATCACGGGGCGCTTGCTCATTGACGCGACGATCCCGTATGAATGGAAGGAAAAGCCGATCCCGGTCGAGCTTGATCCCGACGTCCTCAAAAAGGTAAAGGAGCGATGGTCGGAGTTGGGTTTGGCGTAGTTCATGGTGTTAAGTTAAACGCATGCCCCCTCCCTTCGGAAGAACTAATATCCCCCGGCGAGGGGCCTGATTTTTGGCATCCGGCCTCACTTTCCATCCCGGCCGGACGACTTGCAGCGGAGGCGGAAGATGACTATTGCAGTAATCGGCATGCTGGATGAAAGGGAAGCGGGCCTGGCCCTGATCAAGAAAACCATTGAAAAAAGGGGCCACAAAATTGCGCTGATCGATATCAGCATCGGCACCGGGGCCATCAAGTCCGCCCTGAAAGCCGATGTCGCCAATGAAGAGCTGGCCCGGCTCGGTGGAACAACGGTTGAGGCAATTGCCGGCATGCTGGCCAAGGAGCGGGATAAAGCCACTTCCACTGTTGCCGCGGCGCTGGGGAAAAAACTCATGGGGATGCTGGCGGCGGGCGATCTCCAAGGCGTTATTGCCGTGGGCGGCATGACGGGTACATTTATTAGTCTTTCGGCGATGAAAATGCTGCCATTTGGATTGCCCAAACTGATGATCTCCAGTGTGGCGGCCATGCCTGCCTATGCCAAAAAACTTGCCGAATTTTTCGGCGTCCGGGACATTACTGTCATGCACAGCGTGGTTGATACGGTCGGCCTCAACCCGCTGGTGCGAAACCTGATGATCAACGGCGCCGGCGCGATCTGCGGCATGGTGGAATCGTATGAGCCTCGTCTGAAGGAAGGAAGACCGGCGATTGCCATCACCGAATTTGGCTTTGCCGACAAGGGCGCCCACTATGTACGTGAATTACTCGAGGATCATTTCGATATAATCTCCTTCCACGCAACCGGGATGGGAGAAAAGGCGGCAGGCGACCTGGTCGGGCAGGGGCTTTTCGAGGCCTTTATCGATTTGGTGCCGGGCGGATTCAGCGAATATCTGCTGGGCGGAAACAGGGCGGCGGGACCGGATCGCTTAGATGCGGGCTGCCGTCAGGGAAAGCCCTACATCCTCTCTCCGTGCGGTTTTGACATGATCAGTTGCGGACCCATCCAAAGAAGGGACGAAAAGGATCCGCTCTGGGTCTCCCGGAAGTTGGCGGAAAGAAAGCTGCTGCTTCAGGATTCCATCCGGGTGCAGGCCCGAACAAACCCGGAAGAAATGAAGCTGATTGCCGAAGCTGTTGCCGAAAAGCTCAACCGGTGCCCCAACCCGAAACTCGTAAAATTTGTGATTCCGAAGAGGGGATTTTCGTCCCTGAGCGTCGCAGGCGGCGCGTTATTCGACCCCGCATCCGACCAGACATTCATTGACGAGCTGAAAAAGAATCTCTCTTCCCAAATAGAGGTGATTGAGGTAGATACCCATTTCAATACGCCTGAGTTTGCCCGGGCAGTTGTTGCCGCCCTGGATCAGGCCATCCGGGATATGGAGGCATAATCGGCAGCAATATGGATAGTTTTGATATTTCAGAAAAACATGGCGCCCTTGAGGTTTCTGCGCGCACGATGTTTGTGGGTGCGGACGTGCTGGTTGTCCTCACGGGCGGCCGCGCCCATATCGGCGCCGTGGCGATTGCCCAGCCGCGGCCGGGCATCAGCGACCCCAACAGGATAGGCTCGACCAGTTCGGTTTTTACCCTTGTGGGCCATAAGGAAGATGTGATTGCCAAGTCCATGTCGGAAGAGCTTTCCCGAAAGCTCAACCGGGTGGTGTCGGTTGTTGCAGGGATTCATTGGGACAGCTTGTCGCAAGCAGACATTGTTGTTGTCATTGAGATGTGCGCGGCGATTGGGAAAAGGATTATTGGGGAGGCGGCCAAGCGGTGAAACGGATTATAGTAGGAATTACCGGCGCGTCCGGGGTGATTTACGGGATACGGCTCCTGCAGGTTCTCAAGGATGCGCAGGTTGAAACGCATGCGGTTATTTCCGAGGCGGCGAAAAAGAATATCCTGATCGAAACGGATTTTGCCGTCGAGGATGTGGAGCGGCTGGCTTATAAGGTTCATGATGAAAAAAACATGGCCGCCTCGATCTCCAGCGGCTCTTTCAAGACAGACGGGATGGTCGTCGTTCCCTGCACCATCAAGACTCTGTCCGGCATCGCCAATTCCTTTAACGACAATTTGGTGATCCGCGCCGCCGACGTCATTTTGAAGGAACGCCGCAAATTAATCCTGGTTGTCCGGGAAACCCCGCTGCATAAGGGCCACCTCGAGCTGATGGCCCGGGTCGCCGATCTCGGCGGCATCCTTCTGCCCCCAGTCCCCGCATTTTACCACCTGCCGAAGACAATCGACGATTTAATCAATCACACGCTGGGAAAGATCCTCGATATCCTCGAAATAGACAACTCCCTCTTTGCGAGATGGCAGGGGCGCGACGAATAACGGTAGCGGAACGCGAAGCTCACCTGCGCCGCCCGGATATCGGCGAAAGCTCAGCAGTTTGTCGGCGTCAGGTGAAGCACCTGGTTCGGCATAGATATTGAGCGTCCGGACCATTCTCAGGCGCATGCGGCTTGATAGATAACCGGCCGGTACTTTGGAGGAGGAATCGGTTTTTTCTCAGCCCGGGCAGCCTGCAACCAAAGCTCTTTGGCTTTTTGAACCTCTTGAAGAGCCTTGTCAGGAGTCTGGCCAAACGCAGAACATGCCTCCAAAT
>JAHYJE010000023.1 GCA_019429105.1 Syntrophobacterales bacterium | reverse complement strand
AATCCGCAGGGATTCCCAGGGGGCATTTTTAAAGCAGTGTTCCTGCTGATGCGCAACGATGGAGCGACCTGTCAGCTCCAGCACCTCCAGGGCGCGGATGATCCGGATGCCGTCGTGGGGATGGATAGCCGCGGCGGCGCGGGGATCCCTGTTTTCGAGCATTTCGTAGAGATAATCCTTTCCCTTCTCACTGATCGTTGCCTTCAGCTTTTTGCGCAGCGCTTCATCCGCCGGCGGCCCGTCTATCAACCCTCCCAGAAGCGCCCGGACATAAAGGCCGGTTCCGCCGACGACGAATGGCTGTTTTCCCGCCTGATGCAGGCATGTTATCGTTTTTGTTGCCATTTCCAGATAGCGCGAGGCGTCGAACGGCTGATCCGGTTCCACGACATCGAGCAGGTGATGGGGAATGCGCCGCCGCTCCTCCGGGGTCGGCTTCGCCGTGCCGATATCCATCTGCCGATAAACCTGCAGTGAATCGGCGCTGACGATTTCTCCCCGAAAATACTCGGCCAGCTTCAGGGCAAACGCGGACTTTCCGACGCCGGTCGGCCCGAGAATGCAAATCAGCCGGTCGCGAAGAACATCAGGGGCGGACATAACCGGTTATCTCCTCTTGAAAAGCTTTTCCAGCGCATATTTGGAAAAGGCGATCTTCAACGGGCGGCCATGCGGACAGGTGGCAATCCCCGGAAAGCGGTCCAGTTCCCGGCAGAGGCTCTCCGCTTCGGCGGCGCTCATCCGCTGATTGGCCTTGATTGCGCCCCGGCAGGAAAGGGAGGAAAATATCCGGTCGCGTCGTTCGAGCAGCGGAATATTCTTGTCAACCCCGCCGCATTCGGACAGCAGATCGGCAATCATCGTTCGCACATCGGAATCCGCGAAAAAGGCCGGCACTGATTTGACGACAACCGAGTCGCCGCCGAACGGCTCTATCTCCATTCCGACATCCGCAAGGATTGGAATAGCTTCGACAAGCAGGGAAAGCTCCCGCGGCGGCAGGCTGATCACCTCCGGGAGCAGCAGGCGCTGCCCGGCGCCGCGCTCCTTTGCCGCCTCGGCCTGCCTTCTCATTTTCTCAAATAAAACACGCTCATGGGCGGCATGCTGATCGATAATTACCAGCCCTTCCTCACCCGCGAAGACAAGATATGTCCCCTCTACCTGCCCCAGATAAAGCAGATTAGTAAAATAATGTTCCCCGACCGCAGCGTCTCCCTCATCAGGAACATTTTCGCGGGGCTGTTCAGGCGTTGAATCATTAATTCCCATCAGCCCTGCCGGCATTTTGGACAATTCGGACAAAGCTGCCGGGCGCTCCGACATTGCAGGCGCCCGCTCATCATCCACGGCCGGATGCGTTTGACGCTCCGGGAAAAATGACGGCGTCTCGGAACTTAGTCCCGGCTGACCGCCAAAGTAGAGTTTCTGCGTACCGGAAGAAATCCGGTAGCGTTTCAGGGCCTCTTCGACACGATCATTATATGAACCAGGCGCCACGACGGCCGTGCGATTATCGGTGCGGTTATATGCTGCCGAACCGCCTTTCTCCGCAAACCCGACCCCGATTGCCTCTCCCAGCGTTTCCACAATGAGACCATATATCTCGCGGGGGTTACGGAAACGCACCTCCATCTTGGTCGGGTGCACATTTACGTCAACCTCGCCGGCCGGAACGTCAACGAAAATTACCGCCAACGGGTAGCGGCGCGGCTCGATGAGGCGGCGATACGCGGTCATCACCGCATGGCTCAGAAAAGAATCCTTTACGAATCTGCCATTTACATAGATGTACATCTGGGTTGCATTGGAGCGGGTAAATTCCGGGCGGGAGACAAAACCATAAACCGACGCGCCGTTTTTTTCCTGCGACGTTTCCACAAGCTGCTCCCGGAAATCAGCCCCCATCGTCAGGGCAATTCTTTCCGAAAGGTCGCGGGCGGCGGGGATATTAAGCTTAGTTTTGCCGTTTGCCGACATCTGGATGCGGATATCCGGACGGGCCAGGGCCAGACGGGTAATCCAGTCGAGGCAGTAGCCCTGCTCCGTCATGTCTCCCTTCAGAAACTTTTTCCTCACGGGAATCGGCTCGAATATGGAAGTCACGAGAATGGATGTGCCAACCGGACACCCGGCTTCTGACTGCTCTTTCAACTCCCCCTCCTCAATAACAAGGCGCGCGCCGAAGGGCCGCTCCGCCGGACGGCTCGTGATTTCCACGCGGGCGATCGAGGCAATGCTCGGCAGGGCTTCGCCCCGGAACCCGAAGGAGCGCACGCTGTACAAATCGTCGAATTGGGTGATCTTGCTCGTGGCGTGGCGGGAAAAGGCCAAAAGGATATCGTCCGGCCCCATCCCCTCCCCGTTGTCCGTCACGCGAATCGACTGGGTTCCCCCCTTCTCGAGCTCCACCGCAAGCTCAGTCGCCCCGGCATCAAGGGAATTTTCGACAAGTTCCTTGACAATCGAAGCCGGCCGCTCGATCACCTCGCCCGCCGCAATCCGGTGGGTCAACGTCTCCGGCAAAATTATTATTTTATTGGACAATTTAACACCTTGTCAAAGGCCTCCACCGGCGTCAGCATTTTTGTCCCCTGCAAATCCTGGCCGAACAGATGGCAAGATCCCGGCGGTCACTGGGGGCAAAAATATCAGCGCTACCCTGTCTAACCAGTTTTTACCAAAAGCAGGGCGTTGGTTCCGTGATGAATTTCCTCCCCGTGCGCGGGGTAAATGGTCCGGGGCTGGATGGAGGCGGCAAGAGAGATGAATGTCTCCTCCGTCTCCTCCACGTTTTCACAAAAGGTATTGAGATGGCCGCCGTCGCGGTCCATATTCAAGATCAGGTCGCCGCAGATAAGCTCTCGGGATGATTCGCTGTACAGGGAAAGGGAATCGGCGGTATGGCCGGGCGTTGCAATTACTTCCCAGTCTCCGAACCCAAGCGCACAACGCTTCAGTTCCTCCTTGCAAAGCCAGCGAATTTTTTCGCGTGGAATCGGCGGACGAAAACGGTTCCCGAATCCCCAAAGCGGGATGCCGGCCAGGCTTTCCACGACAAACTGGAGCGGGTGTCGGCAAAGCCGGAGGCTTTTCAGGGCGACCGGCAGGAATTCGGATGACCAGTTATGCAGACGGGGCAAATCTTGCTCGCCGGTCAGGTAATCCTGGATGCGCCGGTGAAAAAACACAACCGTTTCTTCCGGGCAGGCCCGCAGCAGCCGCCCGATTCCGCCGATATGGTCGATGTGGAAATGGGTGGCAACAATCCCTCGGACGTCTCCCATTTTCCAGCCCGGTTTCCCGCGAATGAAAGCCTTTACCGATTCGGCAGCACCAACGCTGCCCGGATCCACAACAATCAGACCATCCCCGGTCGCAATTACCCAGGAACGAACAAAGCCGCCGTCGGGAACCGCGTAAACCATTTTCGCACCCTCAATCAATCATGCCGGCTTCAAGCGCGCCGATCTGCGTCAGATAATCCCTGAACGCAACCTCCCAATTTCTCATCTCCCGGGGATGGCATCTTCATCAATAATTGACCTGTTTGAGAAACAATCCCTGCGGCGGCGCGGTCAGTTTGGCCCTGCGCCTGTCTTTTGCCTCAAGAATCGCGGCCACCTCCTTTTGCGTGCATTTTCCCAGCCCCGCATAGGCAAGCGTGCCAACGAGCGCCCGCACCATGTAGCGCAAAAACCCATCCGCCTCGATCGAGATCGTTATCATCTCCCCGGCGTCTTTTTCCAGAGTCGCGCCAAGAATTGTGCGCACGTGATCGGCGCTGTCGGTATGGGTTGAACAAAACGAGGTAAAATCATGCCTTCCCTGAAAAACAGTTAGAGCCTCCCGCATCTTCTCGACACAAAGAGGCTCCCAGATAAACCAGGAGTAACGCCTTTCCCTGACCGGCCGGACCGGACGGTTGCAAATATAATACAGATAAACCTTGCTCTTTACGGAAAAACGGGCGTGAAACTCAGGGTCGGCCTCCTCCAGCTCGCGGACGGCGATATCCGGCGGCAGCAGACTGTTGATCCCCAGCAGGAGGCTCTTTTCCGGAAGTATTGAATTTGTATGAAAATTGGCAACCTGGCCCCAGGCATGTACCCCGCTGTCCGTCCTCCCCGAGCCGTTGATCCTGATTTTTTCCCCAGTGATCCGGCCGATTGCCTCCTCTATAACCTGCTGAAGGGAAAGCCCGTTTTTCTGCCACTGCCAGCCGCAATAATCAGTGCCATCATATTCGACTGTCAGCCGGATATTTCTCCTGCCGTCTTTAACCTGCGAATCCAAATATCTCGAACTCTCTCGTCCTGCTCGTTACGCCTCTTGGCCGTCCGGCTCCAAAGCGGCTATCCCCGGCAACACCTTGCCCTCAAGCAGTTCCAGCGAGGCGCCGCCGCCGGTTGAAATATAGGTAATCTTGTCGCTTTCGCCGGCCTGCTGGATGGCCACGTCCGTATCGCCGCCGCCCACAATCGTTACCGCCGCGGAGTTCGCGAGAGTTCTTGCCATCGCTGTTGTGCCGTGGCTGAAGGCCGGTATCTCAAAGACGCCCATCGGCCCGTTCCAGAGGATCGTCTTGGCATTTTCCAACACCTCGGCAAAGAGGGTTACCGTTGCAGGGCCAATATCCAGCCCCATCCAGCCCGGAGTAATCTCCTGAACGGGCACTACCCTGATCTGGGCGCCCGCTTCCCTGCTTTCCGCGATCACGCAGTCAACCGGCAGATAGAGCTTTACACCCAGCTCCTTTACCGCCTTCATCACCTCGGCCGCCCTGCCGATCAGCTCGTCCTCCACAACGGATTTACCGATGCCGTAGCCGAGGGCCTTCAGAAACGTAAAGGCCATGCCCCCGCCCAGGATGATCTTGTCAACCTTCCGAATCAGGTTGGCAACGGCCTCCAGCTTTCCTGAGACCTTGGAACCGCCGACAATAGCGACAAACGGCCGGGCCGGTTTTTCCAGCGCCCCGCCGAAATATTCAATCTCCTTTTTGATCAGAAACCCTGCGCCGCGCATCTTCACAAACCGGGTAATGCCGACGTTGGAGGCATGCGCACGATGGGCGTTGCCGAAAGCGTCGTCAATGTAAATATCAGCCAGACCGCCCAGTTCGGCGGCGAATGCCTCGTCGTTTTTCTCTTCCTCCTTATGAAATCGCAGGTTTTCCAAAAGCAGCACGTCGCCGGCCTGCAAGGCGTCCACCCTCCGGCGGACATCCTCGCCAATGCAATCCGGGGCAAACTGGACATCCTTGCCCAGAAGCCGCGAAAGGCGTTTCGCCACCGGAGCCAGACTCATCTCCGGCACAACCTTCCCCTTGGGACGGCCAAGATGCGAAACGATAATCACCCTGGCCTTTTCATCGAGGGCGTAATTTATCGAGGGGAGGACCGACCGGATGCGGATATCGTCGGTAATGTTTTGAGAACTGTCCAGAGGAACGTTAAAATCGAAGCGAAACAACACCTTTTTTTTATGAATGTCTAATTCGTCTATGAATTTCATGCTGCCTCCTTAATCAATTTATGAACATTAATCTTCGATTTCTGAGTTATAAGCGGCCCCTGCCCTGCGGAAATATCGGGAAAACCCTTTTTCAGTTTATGAACATCAATCTTCGATTTCCGGCTGCCGTCAGGCTTCTTCGATCAAGATAACGGCAAATGCCGCGGCCCCTTCTCCTGCACCGATCATCCCCATTCCTTCATTTGTTTTGGCCTTGACGCTTACAGCAGACCCGGAAATCGCCAGAACGTCGGCAATATTTTGCGCCATCACGGGCAGATAGCCGGCCAATTTCGGCCTCTCCAGAACGATCGTCGCATCGATATTGCGCACCTGATAACCATGTTCAGAAACCAGCGTCCCGACCCGCTTCAACAAAATCAGACTGGAAATATCCTTGAAGGCGGGGTCGCTATCGGGGAAAAGCCTGCCGATGTCGCCCATGGCCAGGGCGCCAATTAGCGCATCGCAAACGGCGTGCACAAGAACATCGGCATCTGAATGGCCGGCGAGCCCCTTTTCGGAGGGAATCTCCACCCCCCCCAGGATAAGTCTGCGTCCAGCCGTAAGGCGGTGGCTGTCATATCCGAAGCCGGTTTTCATCAGAGCCGCCCGATATCGCTCAAGTCTTTTTCCCGGTACTGCAGGATCCTTGCGCAGATCATCATGTCCTCGTGCGTCGTCACCTTGAGATTTTCCCTGTCGCCGGGAATCATCCAGACGGGGATTCCGGCCTTCTCGACGAGCGAGGCGTCGTCGGTACCGTAAAATCCCGTTTCCTCCGCCACGCGGTAAGCGGCAAGAAGAATGTCCCTCTTGAAGGCCTGGGGCGTTTGCGCCAGCCACAAACCGTCCCTAAGCACTGTCTCTTCGATTTTTCCTGTTTTAGCGACCCGTTTCACCGTATCCCGGATGCCAATGCCCGTCGCAACAGCGCCCAGCTTTCCCGCACTTTCGATTGCCCTCTCAATCAGCTCGGTCGTGACAAGCGGCCGGACTCCGTCATGAATGACAATGATCTCCGTTTCATCGGCAATACAGGCAAGCGCATTTCTGATGGAATCCTGTCGTTCATTCCCCCCTGCAACAACGCGCTCAAGCTTCGAAAGGGAGTATCTTTCAACAATTTCTTTCCGCACCTGCGCAACATCTTCCTCCGGAACGGCGAGAATTATTTCATCTATTAATGGTGAATCCTGAAATGGCTGTAAGGCGCGAACAAGAACCGGTTTCCCCAAAAGGAGCAGGTACTGTTTGGAGATGCTGCCGCCCATTCTCCTTCCCGCTCCCCCGGCGGGTATTATCGCCACTGTTTTATGAACATTAAACTTCGTTTTGTGAACATTAAACTTCGTTTTCATGCCGCAGACCTGGGAAACTAACGGCGAATGGCAAATACTCGAAGTATTTACGATTTTTTATCGTTTGCCGCCGTCTTCATTTCGGAAAAAATCATCCGGCCGGCGGTTGTCTGCAAAACACTGGTCACCAGGGCCTCGACATTCTCTCCCTGATAGCGCTGCGCGTTATCAACAATGATCATGGTGCCGTCTTCCAAATACGCAACCCCCTGCCCCGGTTCCTTGCCATCCTTGATTATTTTCACCGTCATCAGTTCACCCGGTAGAACAACCGGCTTCAGGGCATTGGCCAGCTCGTTGACATTGAGAATCTTTATCCCCTGAAGTTCTGCAACCTTGTTGAGGTTAAAATCATTGGTGATGATCCGGCCATTCGTCTTTTTCGCCAGGGCGACAAGTTTAGAATCAACGCCTTTGATCTTCGGAAAATCATGATCTACGACATCGATAAAAATCCCGCTGCTGCGCTGCATCCGGTTGAGGATATCGAGCCCTCGCCGGCCGCGCGCCCTTTTTAGGGAATCGGCGGAATCGGCAACGTACTGGAGTTCATCGAGCACAAAACGGGGGACAATCAGATTGCCTTCCAGAAAACCGGTATCGGCAATATCGGCAATCCGCCCATCGATAATCACGCTGGTATCCAGTATCCGGTAATCACTGATTTCCCGAGCGGGCCCCCAGCCGAACATGCTGACTTCCTCGACCTTCTGCGAGCCGAGAACCAGCCCCATATAACCCAACGCCGCGGTAAGAAGCGTATAAATCCAGGGGACAACCTGGCGGTTCTCCATAATATTGCTGACGAAATTCAAACCATAGGCAAGTAAAAAAGCAATTAAAAGACCAATAAGCATCCCAACTACGCCGCCAAGGATAACCCGCAATGAAACCCGGCGGGCAATCTTCTCAATCTGGATTACCAGCACCGCCGCCAGCGCCCCGACAAAAACGCCGACGATCCATTTCCACCAGTCGTAATAGCTGTGATAGGCGATGAAATAACCGCTCAAGGAACATAAAATAATCAGTATCGCCTTTACAATCAGTGCTATTCACCCCCCTTCATCTGAAAAAACTCCTTCCCCCTGACAGGCGGGATAAAACTTCACTGCACGGTAAAGATCGTATTGATATCCTCTTCGATCTTCGCCTCCTCGGCATTGGCCGCAACGGAAATCTCCTTGACGAGCAGCCCCTTGGCCGTATCCATCATCTTCCGCTCACCAAAAGAGAGGTTCTTGTCGATTTTAAGAACGCAAAGATCCCGCAGAACCCTGGCTATCTCAAATACCGAACCCGTTTTTATCTTTTCCAGATATTCCCTGTATCTTTTGTTCCACGTCTGCTTGTCAATCGTAAAATCCCTGTTTTTCAGAATCTCGTATATCTTGGGGATCTCCTTTTCCTTGATCACCTTGCGCAAACCAGCAGTCTGGGCGCCATCCAGGGGGATCATGATTTTCATCCCATTGCTCATAATTTTCATTATGTAGAACTTCTGCCTGGCGCCTCCCACTTCCCTGTTTTCAATTGCCTCGATGATTCCCACTCCCTGTGCCGGATATACCGCTAAATCTCCAACATTGAACATTTTTACACCTATAGTGTTTAGTTTTGGAGAGCGATGATATCAGGTTTTTCAAGAATAGTCAATACGATTCGCGATGTTTCGAGAAGCTTGCGGGTTATGAACTCCCCTTGCCGGAAATCAGTTTTTTATATGTTCGACAAGGCTTTTTCGTTTTATGAACATTAATCTACGATTTATGAACATTAATTTACGTTTTCAGGGAAGGAAAAAAAGGGGATTTCTGGCCTTATTTTTATTTCTGATCTCAAAATGGAGAGTTGCCTCCCCCGTTCCGGAGTCGCTGCCGATAAAACCAATCCTGTCGCCCTTTTTCACCCGCTCGTTTAAAACGGCAATGCGGACGCCCAGATTGGCATAAACAGATGCATAATCATCCGCATGCTGGATGATCATCGTCTCGCCATAATATTTTAAAGGATCCGAATGGATGACAACGCCATCCCCGGCTGCAACAACGACGGCGCCTTCAGGCGCCGCAATCCGAATCCCGTTGAAAACCATCCGGTTGGGCTGAACGCCAAAAAAAGAGACAACCTTTCCTTTAACCGGCCAAATGAAAATGTTTTTATTAAAACGCACCTGCTCCTGTTTTTCATTTTTATCCGCAGCTTTCTCGGGTTTCAACAATGTGATTTTTTCTTCGGGACTTCCCGCGGCGCTTTTTTTGGCGGCATCCCGGGAGGGATGTATGGTCTCTTCCTTCAGAAGGTCGCCTGCAGCATTTGTCCGATTTTTTTCGGCAACGTCCGATTTTTTTCGGGAATCTTGAACAACTGGGCCAGTGGGGACGGTTCTCTTTTCAAGGACTGGTTCCTTTACGGTGCTTTTTGTCTTAGTTTTTTTAGCTCTGGCAATAATTTCTATTTCGTCGATAACCATTTGTGCGTGGGGGATAAAGATCACGCTGTCCTTCTCGATCAAAGAAGGATTGGTTATATTGTTAATCTCGGCCAGGCCCTGCAGATCTGTGTGGTATGCTTTGGCAATGGCAAAAAGTGTCTCCCCGCTTTTTACCCGGTGATAAACCCCGCTCGGTCCGGCTTCCTTAAAGGGCAACCCCGAACAGGAAATGATGAAAAGCAGAAAAAAGGCAAGGGCGCCCCATCTTCCCTCGGGGGGAACAGGTCGATAAAACTCTTTGTTCAGTTTTTCCATCCGTGTTCACCAATCAGATCTACAAAACGGCACCCGCATAGTTCTTCCTGCTTCACATCTTCAGGATCATCCGAGAGCCTGGTCAGTCTGAGCAGGGTTTGGGAATTGCGTCCCCCCACAGGAATCACCAGACGGCCGCCGATGGCCAACTGTTCGATTAACAGTCTGGGAACTTGCGGGGCGCCGGCGGTCGCCATGATAGCCGCAAAAGGCGACTCCTCGCGCCACCCGAAGGTTCCGTCGCCAACGCGGATGGCAACATTGAAATAAGCGAGGGCATCGAGAATCCTTCTTGCCCCGGCGGCCAAAGCGGCAATGCGCTCGATGGAAAAGACCCGTTCGGCCAGTTCGGCAAGAACCGCGGTTTGATAGCCGGAACCGGTTCCGATCTCCAGCACCCTTTCTCTTCCCGTCAGCTCCAGTGCTGCGGACATCAAAGCCACGATATAGGGCTGCGAGATCGTCTGCTGCTCTTCAATGGGAAGGGGACGGTCGTTGTACGCCTGATCGCGCAAGCCCTCCGCGATGAAAAGATGGCGCGGAACCTTCTCCATTGCCCTGAGCAACCGCTGATCGGAGATCCCCCTTCCCCGAACCTGGATGTCAACCATTTTTAGTCTTTGTTTTTGAAAGATGTCCGCCACATTCCCATCCTGAAAATTCCTTATATTTCAACCTTCGTTACAACATCCCGAGGCAATTGCAAAACTCTCACATTCTGTCATTCCCGCAATGATTTTAAGCGGGAAAACGAAGTTTAATGTTCATAATCTGGTTCTAACTGCTTGAAAAACCGTATTCCCGATAGAAGCATTGTGTACATTAAGCTCCGCTTTCGGGAATGACAAATAGTTTTGCAATTGGCTCTCCCGTTTGTAATCGGGTTGTCCCTTGATACTGTCGATCATGGCTGTTAAACTCATACGGTTTTCCCTCCCTCTTGCAAAATGCGCCCTTGTCAAGCCAATGCAGCGTTTATTTCTGCTAACCCGGCAACAGCGAAGAGGTCAAGAGAAATATTTTAACCCGGGGAAACCCTGCTGCTTGACCCGCAACCGCAAAATGTGAGAAAAGAGATCATGCGCAAGAGAACTTCATCCAGAAAACCGGAACCGCTCGGGGATATCCTCCACAAGGTTCTAAAAAAAATGGACATTCCCCACAAAAGGACCGACCGCCGCCTTTTAGATTTGTGGGAGCGAGCTGTTGGCCCCCTGATCGCCTCGCGCACCCTGCCGGAAAATCTCAAAAGGGGTTCGCTGTACGTGATCGTTTCCACCACGGTCTGGCTTCATCAACTGCAGTTTCTCAAGGAGGAAATCCTCGTCAAGCTTAACGAACTGTCCGGCACAGAAGAATTCCGGCGTCTTTCTTTCTCGATCGGCGAGGTTCCTGAGAGCCCTTCCCAGGCGCCCGACAAGTACCCCCCCGCTTTGGTCATCCAGAAGCTCCGGTTGCGAGACCGGCAAATGGTGGAGCAGAGCCTCACGGCGATCGGGGATCCGGAACTCCGAGCGGCGATCGAAAGGACGATGATCACGGAGATCAGTCGGCGCCGGGCGATTCAAAAGCGGCAAGCTCCCTGAAAATATCGTTCATTGCGGCCGTATATTCCCCGTTTGACTCGTAAATGAGAAGCGGTGGTGGAACGTCCAGACCCTCCCCGCCCCCCTTTGTTCCCTCCACGAGCACAAAAACAGCCGCCCCGCCAGCTCGGGAATAGACAAGTCGCAGCCGCCGGGGTTCGATCCGGAATGAGCGCATCCGGGCGATCAACTCCACCATTCTGGTCGCCGGATAAATTGCAAACATTCGTCCGCCCGGCCGCAGGACGAAAGCGGCCGCGGCGATAAAATCATTCACCGTTCCGAAGACTTCGTGGCGGGCGGCGGCCTTCTCCGCGTCGGGATTGAGCCTGCCCGAGCGCATCCGCCGGTAAGGGGGGTTGAATACCGCGACGGAAAAGGCTTGCGGCCGACAGAGTGATTCCGGAAAGCGGACGTCGGCCTGTCTGATTTCAACCCTGTCGGTCAGGCCGTTCAGGGACACATTGCTCCGGGCAATGGCAACAAGCTGTTCCTGAATCTCGATCCCCAAAACACGCCCGAGACCAGGATGTTGCGCCAGGATAAGCGCAACAATCCCACTGCCCGTTCCCAGCTCAATTATGTCATCGCCGGCATTTAAAATGACGAAATGGGCAAGCAAGAGGGCATCTATCGAAAAGCGATAACCCCTCTCCTTCTGAATGATCCGGAGCCGACCGGCGAGGATCCGATCGATCTTCTCCCCTTCTTGCTGCAAAAAATTGCCATTCATGGCTAATCGATCAGATGGACGAACAAGCCGCTCCGCAGCTTCGGCTCAAACCAGGTGGATTTGGGCGGCATGACCATCCCGGCGTCAGCCACGGCCATCATCTGCTCAACTGTCGGCGGAAAAAGGGAAAAGGCGACGGCAAAACCATCTCTGTCAACAATACTCTCCAGACCGGCTGCACCGCGCACCCCTCCAATGAAGGCAATTCGCTTATCCGTGCGCGGATTATCGATCCCGAGAACCGGCCCCAGGATGTTATCCTGCAAAACGGAAACATCAAGCGCGTCGGCCAGTTTTGCCTTTGACAGCGCCTTTTCACGGGCCGACAGAAGATACCATTTCCCCTGCAGATACATGCCGAAGTCATGGGGTCGCCGGGGCAATTTTTGAACATTAAGCTGCGATTTATGAACATTAAGCTCCGCTTTCTCCGGAAAATTTTTTGCTATCAGAAATTTATCCTCTATCTTTTCCAGAAACTCGTCCCTGGCAAGGCCGTTTAAATCCCTGACGGCACGGTTGTAATCCATGATCCGCAACTGATCGCTGGGAAAAAGTACCGCCAGCATAACATCAGGCTCGTTGAGGGCCTTTTTATGAACATCAAGCCTCGCTTTATGAACATTAATCTTCGATTTCCCGGACGAAAGTTCCGCCCGCAGACCGGCTACCCGGACGGCGGCGGCGGCGCGGTGGTGGCCATCGGCTATGTAAAGGCACTCAACCGGCAAAAAGGCCGTTTGAAGCGCCTTTATATCCGCAAGCTCATCAATTATCCACGCAGTGTGACGAATTCCGTCGTCCGCCGTAAAATCATACTCGGGAACCTGTTTTGCCACCTTTGCCAGTAAGCTGTCTATCTGTTCTTGCCCCCGATAGGTAAGAAATACCGGCCCGGTCTGCGCCCCGATGCAGTCGATATGCAGCGTCCGTCCCTTTTCCTTGGCTTCCAGGGTAAGCTCATGGGTTTTTATCCGGCCTTTTCTGTATTCATCAACGCTGACACAGGCCACGACGCCCGTTTGCACATGCCCTCCCATTTGCTGGCGATAGAGATAAAACGAGGCGGATTCATCCTGACCAAGGATTCCCTCTTTAATCATCCTTTCCAGATTGTCCTTGGCTCTTTGGCAGACAATCTGTTCAGCAGCTTCCTCTCCAACGGGAAAATCGCATCCGGCCTTCTCCACCCGCAGGAAACTGAGCGGATTTTTTCTGATCTGCTGCCGCGCCTCCTCCACACTCATAACATCATAGGGAAGCGCAGCGACTGCGCCGACAAATTCACCCCGCGGCCGCAGCGCCCTGAACGGCTCAACTATTGACATCTTCCTCTCCCTTCTTTCCGAACGGCGCGTCAATTATTGATAATTATAGCATTTTGTATGAAAAACGGCCGCCGTTTCATTCATTTTGCTTGCAAATTCCTAACATACCGGGATAAGGAAAGCAATAATTCTTGCAGAATTTTTTAAAAAAACGGGAGTATGGGAATGGACGATATTACACGCGTATTTATCCACGGATTGGACAGCAGCAGCCAGGGAACCAAGGGAAGCTACTTCAGAAAAAGATACCCGGAGATGATGGTCGGCGACTACCAGGGAACGTTAAATGAAAGGATGAGCAAACTCTCGGAATATATTGGAAGTAAAGACAATATAATCATAGTTGGCTCAAGTTTCGGCGGTCTCATGGCGGCAATTTTCGCCTGTGAAAACGAAAAGCGCGTCCGGCGTCTCGTGCTGCTCGCCCCGGCCCTCGCCTATGCAGACTTCCACGCCCGCTGCCGCGTCCCGCTTCAGTTGCCGGTCACGCTCTACCAGGGAAGCGAAGACACCGTCGTTCTTCCGGAACCTACTTACGAGGTCGCGCAATCCATTTTTCGAAATCTCGATTATCGCCTCGTCCAAGACGACCACAGCCTGCTTGCGACATTCCCGGCAATAGAATGGGACAATCTTTTGGAAATAGGAAGATCATAGCAAGAGGAGAGGACTCCTGTCCGAGTGTCAGCAACCCGCACCCGGCAAAGCGTTAATATTTTACTGCAAGTCATTTTTTCTGCTGTGCGCCGTCATCAGTTTTCGTCTCGAAAAGAAGATATATTTTTCTCACAACCTTTTTCACTTTTTCAACAAAATCGTCCCCCTTTTCGACCCCCTTATCAAGCAACTCTTTGCCGTTTTCTATGGTTTTTTTCCCTTTTTCGTATGCCTCTTTGCCCTCCCCCACCAACTTTTCACCCTTTTCCCAGGCATCTCGCCCCTTTTCCACAACCCTTTCGGAATCGGCTTTCGCCCTGTTGAAGGCGTCTTTAACGCTTGCCTGGTCTGTCCCCGGGTGCTGGAAGTAAAAATAACCCCCGATCGCGATTACGATTATCAATACAAAGAGGGCGATTTTCATCAGGCTTTTGAGGAGGAAATAGACCACCAGCAAAACCAAAAAACCTATCGCTATGGCGATTAGATGGTATTCGGAGGCAATGCCGATTATTCTCTCCATACTATATCAATAACCTCCTGCAAATATCTATTTTCATAATCGTCTCCCCTTAAAGCATTGATGAATCGTTGTCCGCTTGCCGGTTGCCCTGTAAGTTACAGCGCTGCTCAGGGCAGAAATCGCAATTTCCCTGTTGATGAAGTCCAATAACGAGCTGATTGGCCTGTGAGATACACTAAGTCGGGAACAATTGTCAATAATGTTTCGGAATATCAAGCTTCGCCTTGGCGTATTTTTCAGACAATTCTCCAAATGGTCGCCAAAGTGGCTTGTGCCATTGATTTGGAAATCCGCGGAAATGTCTTGCTGCAACAGCGCCGCGGTTAAAAAAGCAGTTTTACTTGACAATGCGAGCTCCGGCGATTAGAGGAAGGGCTAAAAAAGGAAATGACAAGATTGACTGCACAAAAAGATCCAAAAAAAATCGGGGAAATCGTGACGGCGGCGGTTGCCACCCTCGGTTGCAAGTTAAACCAGTGCGAATCGGCGTCAATATCCGCAATGCTTGGCGCCCGGGGATTGACGATTGTCCCGTTCAAGGAAAAATCGGATGCCTATATAATCAATACCTGCACAGTTACAGGAAAAACCGATTATCAATCCCGACAGCTCGTCGGCCGGGCTCTCCGAAAGAATCCGGAGGCAATAATTATCGTCACCGGCTGCTACGCTCAACGAGCGCCCCGGGAACTATCCTCGCTGGCCGGGGTTAATTTCGTCATCGGCAACACCGAAAAGGCCTTGATCCCCGATCTGCTGCTTCAGGCGGGCAAGCGCAGCTTGAATTTAACAAATAGTGGGGAAGCAAGCTTCTTTTCTGAGATCGCCATAAATGAAATTATTGTCGGCGATATCCGCAACGAAAAGGCCATCTCCCCGCTGGGCGCCGCGGTTTTTCCCGAACATACCCGGGCTTTCCTGAAGATTCAGGATGGCTGCGACGCCTTTTGCAGTTACTGCATCGTGCCCTACACGCGGGGAACAAGCCGCAGCCTTTTTCCGGAAGAGATCATGCAGAGGCTGGCGCGACTTGCCGCCCACGGCTATCGGGAGATCGTCCTGACCGGAATCCATCTCGGCGCCTGGGGACGCGACCTACGCCCTCCCGCCAATTTTACCTCCCTTCTGAAGGAAATTGTGGAAAAACAACTGGTTGAACGTCTCCGCATCAGCTCCCTGGAACCGCGCGAGGTGACAACGGGAATGCTTTCCCTGATCGGGGGCTCTGATATTATCTGCCCCCATCTGCACCTTTCGCTGCAAAGCGGCAGCAACAGAATCCTTAAGCAGATGCGGCGCAATTACGATGCGGCCTTTTTCCGGGAACTCGTCCTGAAGCTCCAACGCGCAATTCCTGGTCTTGCCATCGGGATAGACGTGATCGCGGGCTTCCCCGGAGAGACGGAGGAGGAGTTCGCCGAAACTCTAAGTTTGATCGAAGAGCTGCCTCTGGCCTACCTGCACGCATTTCCCTTCTCCCGCAGGCCAGGCACGCCCGCGGCGACGATGCCTGAACAAGTCGCTGATAATGTGAAGAAAAACCGTGTAAAGCTGCTTCGGGAAGCGGGAGCGGCAAAGCGTCGCAGCTTTGCGGAGGGCTTCATAGGAAAGCCGCTCAAGGTGCTCATCGAACGCCGAACCGATAAAGGGACAGGGCGCCCGACCGGATTTTCAGAAAACTACATCCCCGTGGCCGTCCGCGGCAACGGGGTGAAAGTCAACAGCATCGTCAGAGTTGTCCCGGAATCTCTGGACGGTGAGCGCCTCCTTGCGAACGTCATAGATTGTTGACATTTTGAGGATCGAAACAATGGATAATGAACGACTGCGAAGCCTTGCCGAACTCGAAGCGCGTCTCGGCTGGAATTTCACCGATAAGTCCCTCCTCAACCGGGCGCTTACCCACCGATCTTTCGCCAATGAAAACGAATCCATAGCCAATGGCGACAATGAGCGGCTGGAGTTTCTCGGAGACGCGGTATTGCAGTTGATTGTAAGCGACATGCTGATGAAAATATTCCCTACTTACACAGAGGGGCAACTCTCAAAACTCCGCGCCTCTGCCGTTAACGAACATCCGCTTGCCGAGCTGTCCCGTAAATTCACAATCGGAGAGCACCTGCTGCTGGGAAAAGGGGAAGAGGCCTCCAGGGGAAGGACAAAACCGTCGCTTTTGGCAAACGCCCTTGAATCCGTTATCGCTGCGCTTTTTCTGGACAAGGGCTTTGAATGCGCCGCCGCCTTGCTCGGCACAATCTTTGAACCCCTGCTCCGGGAGGGTGATGCCGACTCAACCTGTCTTGACTACAAGACCTCCCTCCAGGAGCGAAGCATGCTCCTCTTCAAAACAGTGCCCCGCTACAGCGTACTGTCCGAAACCGGCCCTGACCACGACAAGCTCTTTGAAATGGGCCTCTTTATCGGAGAAAGGTTCATTGCTGCGGGAAGCGGGAAAAGCAAGAAAGAGGCCGAAAAGCAAGCGGCGCGGACGGCGCTTTTAACCCTCCGGCGGAAGCAAGGGGAAACAGGCGGGTGATCATTCCGATCTTCATCATGAACGGGGGCTGCAAGCATCGCTGCATCTTCTGCAATGAAATCCTTACCGCGGGCTGCCATCCGGCCCGAATAACCGCTGATGACTTCAACGACATCATCCTCACCCATCTGGCCAAGCCCTCCCGCAAGCAGGGCCCCGTTCAGATCGCCTTTTACGGGGGTACCTTCACCGGCCTGGAGCAGGCGGAACAGGAAAGACTGCTTATGCTTGCCGCCCCTTTTTTGAGGGAAGGCAGGGTTGAAAGCATCCGGATTTCCACCCGCCCGGACGAGATCGCCCCCGATAATCTCGCTTTTTTAAAGCGGTCGGGCGTTGCTGCCGTCGAAATAGGGGTGCAGTCCTTTGACGACGCGGTTCTGCTTCAGTCCCGGCGGGGGCATACCGCGGCGGACAATATCCGGGCGATAAAACTGCTCCAGGAAGGGGATTTTACAACCGGGATTCACCTGATGGTCGGGCTTCCCGGGGACACCCCGGAGCGCTTCGCCAAAACGGTGAAAACGGCGATCGCCCTGCGTCCCGACACAGTGCGGATTCACCCGACCATTGTCCTTGCAAACACAACCCTGGCCCGGGATTTCATAAAGAAAAAATACCGGCCGCTTACTCTTTTGGAGGCAACGGAACTGTCCAAAGAGGCTCTCAAAAAGTTTACAATAGCGGGCATTCCCGTTATCCGCCTGGGCCTGCAGACAACGGGCGAGCTGGAAAAGCCGGGCGCCGTGCTCGGTGGGCCTTTTCATCCGGCCTTCCGAGCGCTTGTCGAGGCGGCAATCTTTCTTGAAATGGCCGAAGCGCTCCTCAATGTTGCCGCTGGAAGAAAAAAAGAAATCAAATTTATCGTCTCCCCGCAAGACGTCTCCAACCTCCGGGGGCTGCGGCAGGGAAACCTTGCCGCGCTGAAGGAAAACTATCGGGTAGAGAATATCCAGGTGGAGGTTGATCCCTTGCTGGCAAGGGGAACCCTGGTCATTGACGACGAGGGCAAAAAATTAAGGACGGATTTTTCGGGAAGGATTGACGAACTTTGAACGGTCGGCTGTCGTTTTTCGCCGGCGGCGCTCAGCGTTCGGGAAAATGTTTGCATAGATAGTCCCGGCGTGATATCAATACGGGCCGCTTTATTTGCGAAAGGTGGATAGGGCCGGGAGTTTTTCCTTTAAAACGGAGGCAGACTTGTTCAAATCAGGCTTCATCGGCATCATCGGACGGCCCAACGTCGGCAAATCCACCCTGCTCAATCAACTCGTAGGGGAAACAATCGCCATTGCCACCCGTAAACCCCAGACGACGCGCAACCGGATCATGGGGATAAAAAACCTTGATGAGCCGAACCCAGGGCAACTGATCTTTCTCGATACGCCCGGCATTCACAAGGCCAAGACTCCCCTGGGAAAAGCCATGGTGGAGACGGCCTCCGGAACCATCGGCGATGTCGATCTGCTTCTGCTTTTAGTCGAAGCGGGGGAGGCGCCGCGCAGTGACGACCGCTTCATCATCGAATCGCTGGCAGGTCTTACAAAACCCGTAATCCTGGTTATCAACAAGACCGACCTCATCGAAAAGCAGCGCCTTCTGCCCCTTATCGACTCCTTCAGCGCCCTTTACCAGTTTCGCGAGCTCATTCCCGTTTCCGCCTTAAAAAATGACGGAGTAGCGCACCTTGTCTCCGAGATTTGGAAACTCCTTCCCGAGGGGCCCCGCTACTTCCCCGAAGAGATGATGACAGACCGCTCCGAGCGCTTTATCGCCGCCGAAATCATCAGAGAAAAGATCACCCTTCGTCTGCATCAGGAAATACCATACGTTACCGCTGTCGTCGTTGATTCCTTCCAGGAAGACGAGGCCAAAAACATGATCCGCATCAAGGCTACGATCAATCTGGAAAAGGATTCACAAAAGGGGATCGTCATCGGCAGGGGGGGCGCGATGCTCAAGGAGATAGGCACAAAGGCGCGGCTGGAGATGGAGAGGTTCTTCGCTTCCCGGGTCTTTCTGGAACTCTTTGTCCGCGTGGCGAAAGACTGGACCAGCGACCCTCGTTTACTGAAGGAATTCGGATATATGGAAAACAAGGGACCGGGACGTCAAGAATGAAAGTTGGGTTAAAAATGCCTGAGAATAAAATGCGAGAAAAAACTCCCGATGAGCTGCTAAGGCGGGTAACGGAACTGGAAAATGAGAACGAGCGGCTGAAATCCCTGCTTCTTACCGATGAGCTGACTGGTTTGTACAACAAGCGCTTCTTTTACCTGCAACTGGAGGTGGAAACTACTCGGGCCAGACGCACCGGTCAGCCCTGCACCTTGATTGCTCTGGACCTGGACAACTTCAAGAATGTCAATGATACCTTCGGACATTATATCGGAGACCAGCTCCTGTCTCAGTTCGCCGGCATCTTGGGTAAAAGCGTCCGACCAACCGACTTTGCCTGCCGTTTCGGCGGGGACGAGTTTTTCATAATCATGCCCTCCTCCGGGCTTACCGAGGGCATCGGTGTCGCCAAACGAATCAAAAATTCTCTGAAAAGCATTGATTTCACGGCTTATACGGCGGGAGGCCAACGCGTGTCGGTCAGTGTCGGCCTTGCCATTTATAAATCGTCTCACAAGATGAGTGTTGACGCCTTTTTCCAACAAGCGGACGGCAATCTTTGCCAGGCAAAAAAAACAGGTAAAAACCATATCTTCCACGACCTCGATGCGAAAGCTGAAAACACCGCCGTCAATAATGCGGAAAGAAAAGCGCTTTTTGTGCGCTTTGCCGAAATAAACGAAATGGAAAAGCAATGAAAAAAAAGCCTCTAATCCTCTCGGTAACCAGCGGGAAGGGCGGCGTCGGCAAGACATTCACCACCCTCAATCTGGCCGCGACGCTGGCCCAGACAAAAAAGAAAATCCTTGTCGTGGATTGCGATCTGGGACTGGCCAATATTGATATTATGCTGGGAATTAACCCTCCTCATACGCTGCAGGATGTGATTTTTGGAGACAAAAACCTGCGGGATATAGTGATTCCGACAAAAGGCGGCTTCGATCTGATTCCGTCAAGTTCCGGGGTCAGGGATATGGCGCAGCTCCTTTTTGAAAAGATCGAATTGGTAAAAACGATGATCCTGGAGTTCACCGATTACGATATCATCATGCTCGACACCGGCGCCGGCATTTCCGAGGTTGTGCTGCAGTTCAATCTGCTCGCCTCCAAAAACATCGTTATCATCAACAAGGAGCTTACCTGCCTGACCGACGCCTATTCCATGATCAAGGTGATGTTTCAGGTATTTGAGCGCAAGGATTTCGGCATTATCGCCAATGCCGTAGCCAACGAAAACGAGGCGATGCGGCTTTTCAACCATATCAATTCCATCTGCAAAAAGTTTCTGGGCTTCGATCTCCATTATACCGGCCATATCCTCAACGATGAACTGGCATCCCAGTCTATCCTCACGCAGAAAATAGCCGTCCTTGCCTCCCCCCATTCCGGGATGGCAAATAATTTCAAAAAAATAGCAGAAAAGGTTCGCACTTGGTAGATCGCTTGCCCGAATTTTTTATTGATTTATATTTTTCTTGACAGTCAGACATGATATTTGTATAAACATATACAAATTGCTTGTCCTCCGCTACCGGCGTTGTTTAGTGGAAAGCCGACTTTTTTCAGTATATGCGTTTGCTATCATTAAAAACTATCTTTCCGGGACACTTCCTGCCATGAGCGACAATCGAAAAGCACCCATCTACGTCCAGCTTGCCGAAACACTGAAAGGCCGCATCCTGCAGGAGGAATACCGGGCCGGGGAGCTGCTCGCCCCCGCCCGCGATCTTGAACAGGAATTCGGGGTAAGCGCCATAACTATCCGCAAGGCGATGAGCATCCTCGTTGAGGAGGGGTATGTAGAACCGAAACAGGGCGTGGGAACAAGGGTTACCAAGCGCCCCGAGGAAATTGTGGAACTTAAATTGTCCGGCAATTTTTGGAACTGGGCCGATTCCGCGCTGACCGGAAATTTGCAGACGGAGACGGAGGTGCTGGAGCTTGCCACCGTTCCCTGTCCCCACAGGATAGCCGAGTTGCTCCACGCAAAAGGCAGTGCCCCGATATGGCGCATGAAGCGGATCAGAAAGTTAAATGGACATCCTGCCTCGTTTATCGTCAACTACGCTCTTCCCGAGCTGATGTCCGGCGTCAATAAGGAAATGTTCTTAAAACAGCCCTTTCTCACCGTCTTTCGCGATCATTGCGGCGTTCAGTTGGCCAGCGTCGAACAAATGGTGCGCGCAACCGTCGCCGACATCGATACCTCCGCAAAACTGGGAATAGGTTTCGGAGAGGCGCTGTTCCTTGTTGAAAATACCTACATGGACATCTCCCAAGCGCCGGTCGAAGTCTCCTGCATCCATTTTCGCGGCGACCTGTACGTCTATAAAACGAAAATATCTTTTTAGAGGAGGCAATTGCAAAACTCTCACATTCTGCCATTCCCGCAATGGTTTTAAGCGGGAAAACGAAGTTTAATGTTCATAATCTGGTTCTAACTGCTTGAAAAACCGTATTCCCGATAGAAGCATTGTGTATATTAAGCTCCGCTTTCGGGAATGACAAATAGTTTTGCAATTGGCTCAGAGGGGAGATTTAAATGAAATCGTCAGAATCCGGAAAGATACATATTCGCGAGGTCGCGCCCCGCGACGGTTTCCAGTCCTGGCCGGAATTCGTCCCGACCGAAAAAAAAATCGCCATCATCCGCCAGTTGCTCGAAGCGGGGATAACAGAGATGGAAACCACCTCCTTTGTGAGCCCCAAGGCGATACCCCAGATGCGCGACGCGGCGGAAGTTATGGCGGGACTCCCCAAAAACGGATGCATCCACAGCCCGCTCGTCCCGAACCTCAAGGGGGCCCAGCTCGCGCTCGACCACGGCGCGGACAAGCTGGTAGTGGTGATTTCCACAACTGATGCCCATAATCTGGCAAACGTGCGCCGGACCGTGGCCGAGTCGGTGACGGATTTGCAGGCAATCTTTACGCTTGCCCGGGAGCGGAACAAACCGGTGATGGGCGCCCTGGCCGTCGCCTTCGGCTGTCCGTACCAGGGCGATGTGTCGGATGAAGAGGTTTATCGCCTCGCCGACGCCTATATCAATGGCGGCGCAGCCTCGGTAATTCTTGCCGATACGACGGGAATGGCGACGCCGGCCAGAATCATCAGAATGATAAAGGGCTTCACGGGCCGCTTCCCCCAAATCCCCTACTCTCTCCATCTGCACAACAACCGGGGCACCGCGATGGCCAATCTCTACGTAGCGCTCGAAGCGGGCGCCGACACATTCGACACGGCTCTGGGCGGGATCGGCGGCTGCCCGAACGTTCCGCTGGCCGCCGGCAACCTTCCCACGGAGGATGTGGTTTTCATGCTGGAAGACATGGGGTATGATACCGGCATCGATCTGCGGAAAATTATCGAAGCCGCACGGCAGCTTGAGTCAATTCTCGGCAGAACGCTGCCCGGGCAGGTAATGAAAAGCGGCCCCCGCGATCCTCTGCTGGCGGCAGGAATCTGCGGGATAACCCATTGATTTTAAAGAACAGGAGTTGCCATCCATGCCGCTTACAGGATTGAAGGTTCTTGATTTGACCAGGGTCGTCTCAGGCCCCTTCTGCACAATGCTCTTGGCCGATCTGGGGGCGGACGTTATCAAAATAGAGGCGCCTGAAGGCGATCCGTCCCGCGTTACCGGGATCATGGGCAAGGGCGAAAATCCCTATTTCGTAAACCTCAACCGAAATAAAAGAGCCATTACGGTTGACATGAAAAAACCGGAAGGCAAGGAAATCATTCGGCGCCTCGCCGAAAAAGCTGATATCGTTGTGGAAAATTTCCGGCCGGGGGTGATGGACCGCCTTGGCCTCGGGTACAACGAATTGAGCGCGCTGAACCCCTCCTTGATCTGCGCCGCAATCAGCGGCTTCGGCAAATCGGGCCCCTACAAGGATCGCCCCGCCTTCGATTTCATCGCCCAGGCGATGTCGGGCTTTATGAGCCTCAACGGCAACGAACAGATGCCGCCGCTCCGGGTCGGAGTCCCCATCAGCGACACGATAGCCGGGCTCTATGCGGCGTTCGGAATATTGGCCGCCCTGCGGGAGCGGGAGAAGAGCGGACGGGGCCAGGAAATCCAGACCGCGATGGTGGACGGGTTGATCAGCATGTTCACTTTTGCTTCTTCCGCCTATTTCGCGACCGGGGAGCTTCCGCCCCGCAACGGCAATGATCACATGGTTGTCTCTCCGTACGGACTTTTCGATGCCGCTGACGGTCCCGTCGCCATCGCTCCCAGCGCTGAAAAAAACTGGCGTCAGCTCTGCACCGTTCTGAAACGGGACGATCTCCCCGCCGACCCGCGTTTCGACACCCAGCAGAAACGCCGTCAGAACAGAAGTGAAATAAATGAAATAATTCAGGGAATAATAGAGACCAAAAAACGGGACGAGTGGATCGACCTGCTCAACCAGGCCGGGGTGCCCTGCGGTCCAGTGAACAATCTGAAACAGGTTTTTTCCGATCCCCAGGTGCTCCATCAGGAGATGGCGATCGAGTCGGCTCAACCCGGCGGGCCGGTCAAGATGCCGGGATTTCCAGTCAAGTTCTCCAGGACGTCCGCCCGACTGCATAAACCGTCGCCCCAGATCGGCGAGCATACCGTTTCGGTATTGCGTGAACTGGGCTATCGGGAAGCAGAAATAGACGCTTTGCTCGAGGCAGGCGCTGTCTTTGCCGCTCCTGGCGCCACTGAAAACTGACAGCAGGGACAGACGACTTACATAAGGATAAATTCAGGAACAGGAGGCATTGGAGCATGAAAAGGAAGAAATTACGCGATCTTCTCCAGAAACCGGGCCTTGTGCGCGCCCCTGGCGCTTTCGACGCCTGGTCCGCGCGCCTGGTGGAAAAGGCGGGTTTTTCCGCCGTCTATATGACCGGCTATGGCGCCGCTGCAAGCGTTCTTGGCCAGCCCGACATTGGTCTGATGACGATGTCGGAGGTGGTCAGTCAAGCAGGGAATATGGCTTCCGCCGTTGCTATCCCGTTTATCGCCGATGGAGATACCGGCTACGGCGGGGTTTTGAACGTAATACGGACTGTGCAAGAGTTCGAAAAAGCGGGCGTCGCCGGTCTGCAACTGGAGGATCAGGTTTTTCCGAAGCGCTGCGGACACATGGAAGGAAAACAGCTCATCCCCCGGGAAGAAATGGCGGCAAAGATACGGGCCGCCGTTTATGCCAGGCAGTCCGAAGATTTCGTCATTGTCGCCCGCACCGATGCCCGGGCGGTAACCAACCTGAAGGACGCACTCGCCCGAGCGGTTGCCTATGCCGAGGCCGGCGCGGATGTGCTCTTCGTCGAAGCGCCGCAGACGCTAGCGGAGATGAAGGAGATCGCCCGCGAGCTGCGGCTGCCGCTTATCGCCAACATGGTCGAAAAGGGGAAGACGCCTTTTCTTTCCGCGGAGGAACTGGAGCAAATCGGCTTCAAGATCGCGATCTATCCGGTTTCAACCCTGTACGCGGCAACCAGGGCAATGATGAAGGTCTTGACCCATTTGCGGGAGAAAGGCTCCACGGAGGATTGTCTTGAAGACCTCGTCAGCTTTGAAGAGTTCAACAACCTTATAGGCGTAGGCGAGATGCGCGCCCTGGAAAAGAAATTCTCGTAATCAGCGCGCAATGGAAATATAATTGCGCCTGAAAGATAACTTGAACATTCAGCGACAGCAATTCGCGCATTACTTGTTTTTTTGCCAAAGAAGGAATTTAAGGCGGTTCTTGTCAAGTCAGAATTAACCAGGCGGGCAAACGCAAAAAACGGGGATGACCATCCCCCCGCAATCATTCTTTAAACCAGCATCGCAGCCGCCGGCGCCCAACGGTGAATTTGATGCATAATTCCACCACAGGATAAGGAGACAAAACATGAGCGGAAAAACGACCTTTTCAATCGCCGTCCTTCCCGGCGACGGGACCGGCCCGGAGGTGATCCGGGAGGCTCTGAAAGCCCTGGAAGCGGCCGGGAGCCGCGATCAGCTCCACTTCGATCTGCACCACTACGATCTCGGCGGCGAGCGGTTTCTCAAGACAGGCGAAATCCTTCCGGAAAGCGTTCTTGCGGAAATTGCCAAGATGGACGCGATTATGCTCGGGGCAATCGGTCACCCGAACGTGAAGCCGGGCATCCTGGAAAAGGGTCTCCTTTTGGAGCTGCGCTTCCGGCTGGATCAGTACATCAACCTCCGACCGGTTACCCTCTATGACGGCGTGGAAACGCCGTTGAAAAACAAGGGCCCCAAAGAGATAGACTTTGCCGTCGTCCGGGAAAACACGGAGGGAATGTACACCGGCGGGGGAGGATTTCTAAGAAAAGGGACTAAAGAGGAGGTGGCAATCCAAGAATCGATCAACACCCGCTACGGCGTCGAGCGCTGTATTCGCTATGCCTTCGAATACTGTAGAAAACGCGGCAAACGCAAGAAACTGACGCTCTGCGGTAAAACGAACGTTTTGACCTATGCGTCTGATCTCTGGGAACGGACATTTCATCTGGTGGCAGCAGAATATCCCGATATAACAATAGATTACGCTCATGTTGACGCGGTTTCCATGTGGATGATCAAAAACCCGGAATGGTTCGACGTAATCGTCACCGACAATCTGTTCGGCGACATCATCACCGACATCGGCGCGATGATCCAGGGTGGGCTGGGAATCGCCGCCGGCGGCAACATCAACCCCGCCGGGGTTTCGATGTTTGAGCCCATCGGCGGTTCGGCGCCCAAATATGCCGGGCAAAACGTGATCAATCCGCTGGCCGCGATCATGGCGGCCTCCATGATGCTCGAACATCTGGGACAATCCGCCACGGCAGTGCGCATCGAAACTGCGGTAAAAAAAGCGCTCATCCAGGACATCCGCAGCCTCGCTTCCGGCAGCATGGGAATGGGGACAAGGGAAGCAGGCGACCTGATTGCCGAATACATTGCCCAAGAATGAACGGGCATCGAAACAATTACATAAGCGACGGCAGCCAGGTGCTCATCGCCGGGAAGGCGATCGTTAAAATAAGGAAAGAAACGAGGATGATGATAAAGGGCGTTATGCCCCGGATCACCTCCGCCATGCGGATTTCCGGGGCAAGCCCGCTGATGACGTAGAGGTTCATCCCGACGGGCGGCGTCACCAGCGCCATCTCCATGTTGACCGTAAGCACGATCGCGTACCAGATCGGGTCGATCCCCAGCGTATGGATGATCGGAACAACCAGCGGCATCGTCAGCAGAATAATAGAGACGGTCTCCAGGATGCACCCCAGAAGAAGCATCAGAATATTCATCGCCACCACGAACATGAGCGGGGAAAGCTTCCACTGAATAATCAGTTCCGTGAGCTGCTGGGGAATCTCCAGGAGCGTCATCACCCTGCCGAACAGCATCGCCCCGGTGATGATCATCGCAATCATGCACGAAGTGGCTGCCGATTTGAGGCCAATCTGGGGAATATCGCGTAAGCGAATGGTGCGATAAATGAACAGCGTGATGAAGAGGCTGTAAACCAGTCCGGCAGCGGCGGCCTCGGTAGGCGTAAAAACACCGCTGTAAATGCCGCCCAGAATGATAACCGGCAGCATGATGCCCCAGAGGTTCTTTCTCGTCACCCGCAGCCGATCCGGCCAGGACGCTGGCTCAAGACGCTGATAACCTCCCCTGACGCTGCGAAAGGCCGCGTACAGAACCAGGATAGTCGTCAGGACAACCCCGGGAATGACTCCGGCCATGAAGAGCCTGCCTACGGACTCCTCGGCCACCTCGCCGTATATGATTAGCGGAATACTGGGCGGGATGAGGATCCCCAGCGTACCGCCGGTTCCCAATAGTCCCAGCGTAAATTTCTTGTCATATCCCCGCGCCAGCATCGCCGGATACGCCACCATTCCGATCGTCGCGGCCGAGGCAGCCCCGGAGCCGGTGATCGCCGCAAAAAACGCGCAGGCAATAACGGTCGCGATCGCGAGCCCTCCCGGCAGATGGCGGACCCACACATTGACGGTATCGAAGAGGTCATCCCCGATCCGGCCGTCGAGCAGCACCTGGCTCATCATGACAAACAGGGGAATGGCCAAAAGAACGAAGCTGTCCAACGAGCCGAAAACGGTGCTGCCGATAATCTTCAGCGGCAGGTCGTAAAAAAAAAGCAGCAGCACCGAGGCCGAGCCGAGGGAAAAGGCCACCGGCAATCCGGCAAAAAGCAGAATTAAAATGAGGGCAAGGATAATGAGAAATGTTATCATCTGACTGCCCCCCTGTTTCCGATGGCGCGCAATTCCATTAACCTACCCAGAACGATTATGATAAATTGCAGGGTAAGCAGCACAAAACCGATCAGCAGGGCCGACTGAGGCATCCACAGAGGCACCCGCAGCGGGGTGGCCGACAGCTTTCCGTATTTAATCGACATGGCCAGCATCTGCCAGGCCTGCTGCGCAACGATCAGGCAATACAAGGCGCCGACAATGCCGGTCGCCCCCTCCGCAATCAGCCTTTTTCTGACGCGCATTCTCTCCAAGAGTAAATCTACCCGCACGTGCTTCCCGGTCTGAAGCGTATAGGACGAAGCCGCGAGCATCGTCCACATGAACAGGTAGATGGAAACCTCCTGTGTCCAGATCGTCGGCGCGTTAAAAATATAGCGGCAGACAACCTCGTAAGCCAGAATCAGTCCCATGAAAAGGATCCCCATCCCGCTGATGATTCCTAAATAGAGGTTGCTTTTTTCAATGATCGCCCGTATTTTCTCCATCATGGCACGCCCTTTCACTTTTCCCGGAGACAGGGAAAATCAGCCGCAGCGTCTTTAGCGCTTTTGAGGGACGGTGCGGCGGCAAGCGCGCACCGCACCGTCCCTCTTAATTATTTCATGCCCAGCGCAATATCCATCAGTTTTTTGGCCAAAGCGCCCGTCTTGGCGGCAAAGTTCTTGCGTACCGGCTCGGTCGCCGCGATAAACAGCTTGCGGTTTGCCGGCGTCAGCGTCTGAATCGTCACCCCCGCCTTTACAAGCGTCTCCCTGGCCTTTTTTTCCGAATCGGCGATCGCCCCGCGGATCCAGGCGGCGGCGTAGTCCCCTGCCTTCAACACAGCTTCCTGCTGATCCTTTGGCAGCTTCTGCCAGTTTTTGAGGTTCGCCTGCACGGCAAATTGCGCCGTCGTATAGTTTGCCTCCGTCATGTACTTCTGCACTTCCATAAGCTTGCGGGAAACCGCGGCCGGCATTCCGGTTGTCGCCCCGTCAACCGTTCCCCGCTGGAGCGCCATATACATCTCCGAGGAACTCATGACCGTAGGCGCCGAGCCCAGCGCCCGGAGCGTCTCGGCATCGCCGCTGCTGAAGGATCTCATCTTCAGTCCCTTGAAATCGGCGGGGGTTGTTAGAGGACGTTTGTTGTTGAAAAACTGGATGTAGCCATAATCAACCCAAAACAAGGTTTTAACGGCCTTTTTCTGGAACTCCGCGTCGAGCAGCTCCCCTGCCCCTCCCTCGATGAATTGCTTCGTTGAAGAAAAATCCTTAAAAATAAACGGCATCTCAAAGACATCGGCCGCGGGAATCATCCCCGACCATTTGTTGATGGGAACAAGCCCGGAATCGACCAGCCCTTCCTGAAGCGCCTCGACAATCTCTGTATCCTTGAAAAGCTGGGCGGAATCAAACACCTTCACCTCAACCGCACCTTTGGAATACTCCTTTACCTTTTCGGCAAATACCGCCAGCCCCTTCGAAATGTGGTGGGAAGGCGGCAACTGATTCGACAGCCTTATTTCCGTCTTCGCCCACAATGCCGCCGGCCCGCATATTGCCTGGGCCGCCACAAATACCGCGGCTGCAAACAAAACCTTTCCCCAACTATGCTTCTTCATTCGTCGATCCTCCTTTTTCAGTAAAATTCATGGCCCTTGAGATTAACTTCGCCGTTCCAGATACGCGCGGTAAACGCATGAAACCGGCGCTTTATTTTTTCGGGGTTGATGATGCATCCGCGTGATTGATCGACTACAAGTTGTTTTATTTGTCAAGCGCTTTACCAATGATCATTTTTTACAGTGATATTCCGGATGCTTACAGAACATATCTTATAAACGTATATCTATATAACTATATAATCTTATGGCATCTCGCGTCATTTTTAAGCGTAAATATTTGAATATCTTGCCAAAATATTGATATTTCCTGTGTTGAAAAGGAATTGCGACAAGCAAGATACCGGATATACTTCACGTCCGCTGCTGTTCGAAGCCGGGGATCTGCAAATGATTTTCCACCCGGGCAAGGATCAATCCCGCAACCGACGTCATCAGCAGGTAAAAGATCCCGACAATCAGGAATACCTCGGTAAACCGAAAGGAGTTGGAGGCGATGATCTTCCCTTCGCCGGTAAGTTCGATGCAGGTCACCATGTAGGCCAAAGAAGAATATTTTATCAGATAGATAACCTCATTCCCGCAGCCGGGGAGGGCCCGGCGCACCGCCTGCGGCAGGATGATCGAGGCAATCATCCGGAATTTGCTGAACCCGAGCGACTCGGCGGCCAGCATCTGCCCCCGCTTGATCGACAAAAGCGCCCCCCGTACATATTCCGAATTGTAGGCGCCGCTGCAGAGGGAAAATCCCAAAACCGCGGCGACAAACGGGCTAAGATAGATGTTGAAATAGGGCAGGCCGAAATACCAGATGAAAAGCTGGATGACAAGCGGAATCCCCCGAAAAAGCACCGCATAGACATCGGCCGCCCTGCGGACGGGACGACTGCCGTATACCCTGAGAACCCCGGCGGCTATTCCGATTGTGAGGCCGAAGAGCGCCGAGGGGACGATCAGCTGCAGGCTGACTCCGAAGCCCCGGAAAAGGGCGGGCAGAACCTCTGTCTGGATATAAAGCAGCCACTCGGTCATCCGCGTTCCCCGTAAAGATCGGTAATTTTCGAGCAGAATTCGCGGGTTCGCGAATGTTCGGCGTTGTTGAAGATCTTGTCGGGCGTTCCCCGTTCGACGATAAGGCCGTCCTCCATAAAGATGATCTCGCTTGCCAGCGAACTGGCAAAGCCAATCTGGTGAGTTGCCATGATCATCGTCATCCCGTTCGTTCCCAAATCGCGGATGACCGCATGCACCTCGCCGATCAATTCCGGATCGAGGGCCGAGGTGGGCTCGTCCAAAAGCATCACCTCCGGATCCATGGCCAGCGCCCGGGCGATCGAGACCCGCTGTTTCTGACCCCCCGACAACTGGGCAGGGTATTTCTGCATGTGCTCTTTCAGGCCGACTCGCTCGAGCTCCAGCCTTGCGCGCGCCCCCGCCTCCACCTTGCCGATCCCCTTGACCCTGACAAGACCGATCCGGACATTTTCGAAGGCACTTAGGTGATCGAACAGGTTGAAATCCTGAAAAATCATCCCCACCTTCTGGCGATAGGCGTACAGCTCGCGCTTGCGCTCGGGATGGATTTCCCGCTCGTCTAACCAGACGCGCCCCTGATCCGGCTTCACCAAAAAATTGATGCAGTGCAGAAAGGTGCTCTTCCCCGCGCCGGAGGGGCCGATGAGAATTTTTAAATCGCCTTTGTCCACTTCCAGGGACACGCCCCTCAGCACTTCCCGCTGCCCATATCTTTTCGAGAGATTTTCAATCCGCAAAATAGGAGACGTCATATCACTCCTGAGTTCAATTATTTGAATAGCCGGGGATTCTTACCTTGTCTTCCAAAATCCGCAATCCCTTTACCCCCAGCCAGGTCAGGATCATGAAAATAACCCCCGCCGCAAAATAGAGCGGGAAATGCTGATAGGTTCTGGTCGCCACAAAATGCGTGCGCGCCATGATCTCGGCCACGCCGAGCGCGTAGGTAACCGCCGAATCCTTCAGCAGAATGGAGTATTCGTTGGAAAAGCCGGGGATGGAAAGCCGCAGCGCCTGGGGAATGATAATGAAACCAATCGCCGTAAAATCGCTCATCCCCAGCGCCCGCGCCGCCTTCAATTGCCCCTCCGGCAGCGCCTGAATCGCCCCACGAATTATCTGGGACTGGTAAGCAGAGCTGATGAGCCCCAGCACAATGATCGCGACGGCAAAGGCCGAGAGGTTGATCCCCAGCGCCGTGCAGAGCCCGAAGTAAAAGAGAAAAAGAAAAACAAGCAGCGGAATGCCGCGAAAAAACCAGACATAAACTCCGACGCTCCGGCGAATCGCCGCGCCGCCATAGACCTGTCCGGCCGCCAGCGGGACACCGATCAGAAAACCAAAGCTCAGTGCCCCGGCGACCACGGCGATGGTTACCAGTGAGCCCTGCAGCAGATAGGGGAGGGCGTCACTAATGGCAAGCAGACTTTCCGGCATTTAACAAAACCTTGAAAATTGGAAGGCCCCTTTCTGGAGGGGCCTTCCCGATACGCGCTTCTACGGAAAAAACGAAACGCACAATTTTAAAAGGCGTCGGCACGCTGAACTTCCGGCATCTGTCTTAAGAGTTTTTCTTCGCCCCGGTAATTCAGCATTTTTCAAAGCGCTGTTCTGATTTACTCCGCGCCAAAATTACTTGTCAAGGTAAGTCTTTTTCAGCTCAGCCCAGTAGGGCGACTTCATGAGTTTCTTCAGACCATCGTTGAGCTTTTTCAGAAACTCCTTGTCCTCCTTGCGCACTGCGTAGCCGAACTCCTCATCCTTCATCCCGAAACCGCCCAGAATCTTGACGGGCTTCTTTTTGACCGCATCGAGCGCCGGGGCGTCATCCATCGCGGCTGCAATAATCCGTCCGTTCACCACATCCTCGATTGCCATCGGCGCTGAATCATACTGGACGAGTTCGAACTTCTTGCCGCCCTTTTTGAGCATATTCTCGTCGATCCACTTGGCCTCGGTGGTGCCGCGCTGCACGCCGATCTTGTTGCCGTCGGCAAGGGCCTTCTCGGCGGTTACCGCGGCATCCTTCTTCGCAACGAGCACCTGTTTGATCTTCCAGTAGGCATTCGTAAAATCAACCTGTTTTTTGCGCTCCTCGGTAATGCTCATCCCGGAGGCAACGATGTCGATCTTTTTTGCCTTCAGGCTGGGGATAATGCCGTCCCAATCCATCGGCTGATGCTTGACCTTGAATTTCATCTCCTTGGCAATCCAGTCCAGCGCCTTGACGTCGAAGCCATCCGGATTGCCGGCCTTGTCAACATACGCAAAAGGCGGGAAATTGGCATCGATCCCGTTGATATAGACCTTTTCCGCGGCAACAGCCGAAACCGCAAGCGCCATGAAAACCGTCAACAACCCGAAAAAAACTCCCCAAATCGATTTTTTCTTCATAAACTCCACTCCCCTCAAAATTTAATTATAAAACCTTTGAATTTGTCCAACCTTCCGTCCGCGTGGTCATTCATTCTACGGGGCAATGGCGAAGCTTTTAGAGTTTCACCATCCCCGTTTCCGCCGCCCGGCTCATCTTCTGATAATGACCGGTTGCACATTGGGACAGAAGCTTAAACAAAATCGTTGCAACTGTCAAGATCAAGAAAAAGATGAGGATAAATTTCCCTTGACAATTGCGGGCGCTCTTCATACCATCCCCCCGTAAAATATGGTTTAGCCGGTTTTTTTAAGTTTCAGATCATGCCCGCGACAGACATTGCGAAGGATGAAAATCACTCTCGAAAAAGCCCTCTTCCGTTTAAGGAAAGGATGGCGGACGGGGTATTTTCATATTAAGGAACAGTGATGAAGCAAAGTATGAGATTTATGCAGGCAGGAATCCTGCTGTTGATTATGGCGGCTGCGCCCGCCCCACTTTTTGCCGATTCTTATACCTTGGAGGATCTCTGCCGAATCGCCCTGGTCTCCTCGGAAAAGTTGAAGCTCGCCGAGCAGAACATCGCGCTTGCGGAAATCGGCACCGAAAAGGCCCGCGCCTACCTGTATCCACGCCTGACGGCTGCCGCCGGCATGACACGGTATTCCGAACGTAAATTTACCAACGCCGGCAGCGTCTTGCAGCCGGAGAGCGCCTCCACCTGGGGCGTCAGGATGGACGAAACCCTTTCGCTCAGCGGCCGCGAGTTGACGGCGCTCGAAATTTCCCGGCAATCGCTGCTCAAAACCCGTTATGATGTCGAGGCGCTGCGCGATGATTACCTGATAGGCAATGTCGCGGCGGCCTATTACGACGTCCTGCTGGCCGGGCGTAATCTCGAGATCGCATCTGTGAATCTGGAGCGGTTGAGCCGCTATCGGGATGCGGCCGAAAAACGGCTGCGCATCGGCGATGTGACCAAAACGGCGCTGCTGCGTGCCGAAAGCGAGCTTTCCGGGGCAAAATCCGATCAGCTCCGGGCTCAAAATACCATCGAGCTGGCGATCGCCGTCCTGGCCAGCCAGGTAGGAATTAAGCCCCCCTTCACGCTCCAGCCGGAACCTGCCCGAAAAGTTGAGATCCCGGAACTGGACGAACTCCAGAAGCAAGCTCTCGTTCGTCGGGCGGAAATTAAAAGCCTAAGGATGCAAAAAAAGATGGCAAGCAGCCAGATCAGCTTTGCCCAAGGGGCGTTTCTGCCCTCGCTGACCGTTACCGGAGCGTATGCTGGCGCCGATCAGCAACCGGCTACCAACAGCCTCAACCGGGATAGTTTTTATGGGGGAATCGCCCTGAATTTTCCGCTTTTCGACGGTGGCCTCAGGAAGGCAGACGTTTCCGAGGCGAGGGTGCGCGAACGCCAGGCAGATCTGCGAATAGAGGATGCAAAAAAGGAGATTGCCATTGAGGTGAAGGCTGCCCACCTGGAGCTGACGACGCAGCAGGGCATCCTGCGCTTTCTCGAAGACCAACTGCTTTTTGCCCGCGAAAATTATCATGCGGTTTTTCGACAGTTTGAAGTAGGGCTGGCCAATAGCCTTGACTTGCTGGATGCCAATACGCTGCTGGTTTCAGCGGAAAGGAAGGCGGCAGCGACAGCTTATAGTCTCCAACTGGCATCGCTTCGTCTCAAAAAAGCCGCCGGTCTGCCGTGGGCCCTGGCGGCAGTTGTCATCCCGGCACCGGAAAAGTGAAACCCTCCTGACGGCGTACCGGCGCAAAGAATGATGAAAACGAAGTTTAATGTTCATAAAAAGATGTTGAATGCCCGTCGAGGTTGCCTGGAAGGAAACCATTTATATATCAATCACCAATTTATCGGCATGCATTTCGCGTGAAAACAAGAGGGAAAAATCAGCATTAGAAGGAGCGGTAAATGAGTAAAAACCGGATGTTCCCGGATCGACACGAGGCTCTGTCGCCAGATATCTTCAGCAATCGGCAGACCATCTTGATGCTAATCGTATTTATTATAATCGGCTTCATCGGCTGCACTAAACCGCCGGAAAAGGTTCGCAAACAGGCGGCGGTAAACGTGCGGGTGCAGGCAGCGGAGACACGCTCGCTCCGACCGTTCGTAGAATCAATAGGTTCGCTTGCACCCCGCGATCAAGTCACTGTCAGCTCCGAGTTGGACGGCATTCTCGCTTCAATTTCCGTTAATGAGGGCGACTTCGTCAAGAAGGGTCAGGCAATCGCCGAGATCCGGCCCACGGATTATCGGCTGGCGCTCGAACAGGCGGCTGCCCAGCTTGCCCAGAGTGAAACGGGCCTTGCCAACGCCAGGCAGGAGTATGAGCGCAAGGAGGCCCTCTACCGGGAGGAGCTTTTGACTAAGCAGCAATTTGACGATATAGCCGCGCGCGTCAAGCTGGCCGAGGCGGAGGTCGCCCGGGCCCACTCCGGACAAAACCTGGCAAAAGAACGGCTTGCCCGCACCAGAATCTTTTCCCCGCTTGCGGGAACCGTCAAGGAAAAAAGGGCAACGGCGGGCGATTACGTCCGCAATGGCTCCTTTTTGGCGTCAATCGTCCGGACCGATCTGCTGAAGCTGATCTTTTCCGTCTCCGAAAAGGATGTCGGAAGTCTAAAACTGGGACAGGATATTGTCTTCATTACTGATTCATTTCCCGATCACAAATTTCGCGGCCGGCTTTCCGCCATCCTGCCCGCCCTCGATGAGCGCACCCGCACCCTCCAGGTGGAGGCGCAGGTCGCCAATGCCGACGGACGTCTCAAGCCTGGCCTCTTTACGCGGATCACCCTTTATACCGGCCCCGCAAAGGAGCGGGTTGTCGTTCCTGTTACCGCCCTCATCTACGACAACTCCACAACAAAGCTTTTTGTCGTCGAGGGGGACAAGGCCAGGGAGAAAAACGTGAAAACAGGCCGCAAGTATGGCGAATACATGGAGATCGTCGCAGGCCTGCAGGATAAGGAGGTTGTCGTAATCGTGGGGCAGAACAATCTGATGGAAGGAGCGCCGGTTCATGTGGCTCGCTGACACCTCCGTCAAAAGACCGGTTTTTGCCACCATGTTCATCATGGCCTTGGTGGTATTGGGCGTGGTCAGTTATCCGGAAATCGGCGTCGATCTCTTTCCGAAGGTCGATTTCCCGATCGTGACCATTTCCACCCACCTCAATGGAGCAAGTCCCGAGGTGATTGACGTTGACATCACCGACAAGATCGAAGGGGCGGTAAATACGATTAACGGGGTAAAATCGATCACGTCGAGAAGCACCGAAGGAGGTTCGCGCATCACAGTGGAGTTCGTCCTGGAGCGGGACATCGATCTGGCCGTGCAGGATGTCCGGGAAAAGGTCGCGCTGATCCGCAACAAGCTCCCCGACGACATCGAAGAACCACGGATCGCGAAGGTAGATCCCGACGCAACGGCGGTAATGTGGCTGAATCTGGCCGGGCAGAAATCGGTCAGGGATATATCCACCTACGTCGATGAGGTGCTCAAGGAAAAACTCCAGCGGATAAACGGCGTCGGCGACATCCAGCTCTGGGGATTGCGGCTCCGGCAGGTGCGGGTCTGGCTCGACGCGCAAAGGCTCAAGGCCTACGGACTGACAGCCGGCGATATAGCTTCCGCCCTCAAAAGGCAGAACGTCGAACTGCCGGCCGGCCGGATCGAGAGCCTGACTAAGGAGTACACGGTCAAAATCAAAGGGGAATTCCCCAACGTCGCCGCTTTCAACGAGCTGGTCGTTGCCTATGACAAGGGCGCCCCGATCCGCCTGCGCGACGTCGGCCGGGCGGAAGACGGGATGGAGGAACAACGCTCCATAGTCCGCTTCAACGGCGAACCGGCGGTGGCAATGGGGATTCAGAAACAGTCGGGAACGAACACCGTCGCCGTCGTCAACGCGGTCAGGAAGGAAATTGAGAATATCCGCGCCACGCTGCCGCCGGGGATGACCCTCAACATCGCGATCGACCAGTCCAACTTCATTCGCCGCTCGATCGACGAGGTCAAAAAACACCTTGTTCTGGGAAGCCTGTTTGCCATTCTCGCCGTCTTCATCTTTCTGCGGAACGTCCGGACGACGCTGATCAGCGCCGTGGCGCTCCCGATCTCGATCATCTCCACCTTTGCGCTTTTGCGCGCCTTCGATTTCACCTTCAACAACATGACGATGCTTGCCCTCACCCTCTCCGTAGGCCTTTTGATCGACGACGCGATCATCGTCATCGAAAACATCTACCGGCATGTCGAAGAGGGAATGGCCCCGCGCGAGGCGGCGACATTTGCCACCTCGGAGATCGGCCTGGCCGTCATGGCGACTACCTTCGCGATCGTCGCGATCTTTCTGCCGGTCGCATTCATGAAGGGGATGATCGGCCGCTTTTTCATCCAGTTCGCGCTTACGGTCGTCTTTTCGGTGCTTATCTCGCTCTTGGTTTCCTTTACGCTGACGCCGATGCTTGCCTCTATCTTTCTCAAACGCGTTGATATTCATAAAGGCGCCGCTGCTGCTTCCCGCCCTGCCATAACCAGCCGCTTTTCCGCGCTCTTCGAAAACGGCTATAAGAAAGTGGAAACCGGCTACCGCCATGTCCTGAGCTTTTCGTTGAATCATCGAGGGCTAATGCTGATCGGAGCGCTTGTCCTTTTTGTCGGCAGCATTTACATGACCCGCTTCCTCGGCAAGGAGTTCACCCCTCCGGAAGATCAGGGGCAGTTCATCGTCCGTCTCGAGGCGCCGATCGACTACTCGGTCGCCAAGGCGGATGAACTATTCCGTCCGGCGGAGCAGATCGTCCGGGGAATGCCGGAGGTACGGGCGGTTTATTACGTTCAGGGAATCGGGGGGACGGTGTATCGGGCGCTGATGATGGTCTCGCTGAAGCCGAAAAGCGAGCGCGCCAAAACTCAAATGGATCTGAAAAAGGAAATTCGTCAAAGATTACGCCAATTCCCCGGCCTTAAAGCCTCGGCCGAGGATTTTTCGATGATCGGCGGCGGGCAGCGGCAGGTGCCGATCCAGTACAGCATCCGGGGAAACGATATCGAGGCGCTTCGGGATTATACCCGGCAGATTTCCTCGACATTGGCAAAAAAACAGGGATTCGTCGATATTGACACCTCGCTCGAAATGGGAAAACCGGAGCTGAAGGTGACAATCGACCGCGACAAGGCTGCCGATCTCGGCGTTGACGTGGCGACTATTGCCGAAGCGATCAACCTGCTCGTCAGCGGCGAGGCGGAGGTTACCAAGTTCAAGGACGACAGCCGGGGCAAGCGCTACGACCTGCGCATCCGCCTCAATCCCGAAGACAGGCGCAATCCCGACGACCTCGGTCTGCTTTACGTGCGCTCAAAGAGCGGGAACCTCGTTGAGCTGCGCAACCTGATCCGGATTCACGAGGGAGGCGGGCCCAGCGTCATCAACCGGGTTGACCGGCAGCGGGCAATCACCCTCTTCGCCAGTCTGGAAGACAAACCGCTGGGCGCGGCCATGACCGATTTGAACGAAATCGCCGCGGGCATCCTGCCCCCCGACTACATCCCCAAATACAGCGGGCAAGCAGATACAATGGCGGAATCTTTCGGCTTTCTAACGTTCGCGATCATGCTTGGGGTGGGCATGGCCTACATGGTGCTGGCCGCCCAGTTCGAAAGTTTTGTCCATCCGTTCACGGTGCTGCTGGCTATGCCCCTTTCCTTTATCGGGGCCTTCGGCGCGCTGCTTTTAACCGGGCAGACTCTGAGCATTTTCAGTTTCATCGGCTTGATTCTGTTAATGGGGCTCGTCAAGAAAAACGCGATCCTCCTTGTCGATTACGCAAACATTTTACGAGAACGCGGCTATTCCAAACGCGAGGCAATCCTCCATGCCGGCCCGGTCCGGCTGAGGCCGATTCTGATGACAACCTTTGCGATGGTTTTCGGGATGATTCCGGTTGCCTTCGGGGTGGGGGAAGGGGCCGAGACAAGGGCGCCGATGGGGATCGCGGTGATCGGCGGCCTGCTGACATCCCTCTTTCTGACCTTGGTCGTGGTTCCTGCCGCCTACGACCTTTTTGACGACTTCCAGAATTTCTTCACGCGGAACAAAAAAGTGAAAAGCGGCATAGTAAAAAAGGACGTCATTTATAAAATGACGCAGAAAGGTGAAAAACCATGAAGATGTGCATGCTTGTCTATGCAGAGGCAGCCGATGAGCTGGTAATTGCGGTTGTCAAGGAAGCGGGAATCAACGGTTACACCAAGATGGTCGAGGCCCGCGGCGAGGGAACCCAAACCGAACCGAAGCTGGGCACGCACATCTGGCCCGGTAAAAATAATGTCCTTTTTTTCACCCTTCCTGATGAGGAACTCCCGCTTATCCGTAAATATATCGGCGAGTTGGAAAGCGAAAGTCCCCATGCCGGCGTCCGCCTTTTCATCATGCCGCTGGATGAGACTCTGTAGCGGTTGCTATTTTACTCTCTTATGGTTATGATACATGGATGAAAAATAAATACTCCTTCAAAATAATCGTCTTTCTGCTGTTTGCCCTGGCCTTCCTGACTTTCACGTCAATGGCTGCGGCAGCCGATGCCGCCTTTCCGAAACCAGCGGGGGCGATCAACGACTTCGCCGGCGTAATTCCGGACGCCTATAAAGCCCCAATGGAAAATATCGCCCGGGAAATTTTTCAAAGCACGGGAACGGCTCTGGTTGTCGCCACCGTACCCACAATCGGGGAGGGCGACCTGAACGACTATGCCAACCGCCTTTACCAGTCGTGGGGAATCGGGAAAAAAGGCGAGGACAAGGGGGCGCTGATCCTTCTGACCGTAAAGGAAAGGCGGGTTCGCATCGAAACAGGTTACGGGGTGGAGGGCATCCTGCCCGACGGCCTGACCGGCGAAATTCTCGATCAGTACGCCGTTCCCAATTTTCGCGCCGGCGATTACGGCAAGGGCCTTTATGAAACATTATCGATTATTGCCACGATCGTCGCCAAAGACGCCGGCGTAACCATCGGCGCCGGAGGCGTAAACAGCCCGCCCCAACGGCAGGCGAGACCGCAAAGAAAAATAAGCATTTTCCAATTATTATTGCTGATTGTCGCCGCGGGATTTCTCCTCGGGACAAAACAGGGCCGGGCCATGCTGCCCTGGATTCTGCTGTTGCTGATGACCAGCGGCGGCGGGGGAAGGCGCGGCGGCGGCGGCGGTTTCGGCGGCGGCTTCGGCGGGTTTGGCGGCGGGATGAGCGGCGGGGGCGGCTCGAGCCGCGGATTCTGAAAAAGGGGGTGGCACATGTCCAAAATACCGAAAAAACCTGAAGATATTTTCCCTGTTATCATCGCTGACTGCCAGGCGGTTTTTGGCGATGAACTGCTGTCAATTATTCTTTACGGCAGCGGTGCCGGGGCTGATTACCTGCCCGGCAAATCGGACCTCAATTTCATGATAACCCTGACCGAAAAGGGCGTCGAATCGCTGGAAAACGCTATGGAAATTGTCAAGAGGTGGAGCAAAAGCGCGGTAGCGCAGCCCCTCTTCTTCACCCCTTCTTACATATCCGGCGCCCTGGACTCGTACCCGGTGGAATTCTTGAACATCAAACACCGCTACAGGCTCGTTTACGGCGAAGACCTGCTGGCGCCGCTTACGTTCGACAATAAGTACGTCCGTCTCCAGATCGAGCGGGAACTCCGCGGAAAACTACTGCATTTGCGGACAGGCTGGCTGGCGACGGAAGGAAAACCTAGAAAAATCAAGGAGCTGATCGGCCTTTCGCTGACCTCTTTCATCTCCCTCTTCGGCGCCCTGCTCTATATGAAAGGTATGGAAATTCCCGACAATAAACGAGACATTATAACTGCCGCAGGGGATGCCTTTGGTTTCAACGCGCACGTCTTTCTTAATTGCGAGGATGTCCGGAGGGGGGCCGATCATTTTTCCGCAGCGGAAATAAAAACGCTCTTCCAAAACTATTTGCTGTCCGTCGGCCGCCTCTGCAAACAGATAGACCGGCTGGAAGTGTAAATCAACGAATATAAAAAAACACAGGAGGATGTTATGACAAGTGGAAAGAAAATATTATTGATCGCCGTCATCGTGATCGTGTTGTTGGTCGGCGCCTTTTACTCCTTTTTCAAGGGCACGTACAACCAGTTCGTCACCCTTGACGAGGGGGTCAAGGCGTCCTGGGCGCAGGTGGAAAATCAGCTCCAGCGCCGATACGACCTGATCCCGAATCTGGTGGAAACGGTCAAGGGCTATGCGAAACAGGAAAAGGACGTGCTTGTCGAGGTGACCAACGCGCGCGCCCGGGTAGGCGGGGCGTCAAACGTTCCCGATAAAATAAAGACCAATAACGAGCTTACCGGCGCCTTGAGCAGGCTTTTGGTCGTTGTCGAAAAGTACCCGGATTTAAAGTCCAATGTAAATTTTCTGCGGCTCCAGGATGAGCTGGCCGGAACGGAAAACCGGATCGCCGTCGAGAGAAAGCGTTACAACGAAGCGGTACAAACCTACAACGTGCTGATCCGCAGCTTCCCCGCCAATATGGTGGCCGGGATGTTCGGCTTCACAAAGGCCGCCTTCTTTGAGGCGCCGGCGGCCGCCCAAGCCGTGCCACAGGTAAAATTTCAATAAAATAGAGGAAAAAGGAGATTCTGCATGACGAAGTACGTATTCACGTTCGGCGGCGCCGCCGCCGAGGGCAAGGCAAGCGACAAGAATCTTTTGGGAGGCAAGGGCGCCAATCTCGCCGAGATGTGCGCGCTGGGGATTCCCGTGCCGGCGGGCTTCACAATCAGCACGGAGTGCTGCACCGCCTATTACGAAAATGACTGCAAACTTCCCGGAGAGCTGAAAGAACAGGTTCCCGCCGCCCTCAGGCAAACAGAGGCGATCATGGCGATGAAATACGGAGACCCGGTCAATCCGCTGCTTGTCTCCTGCCGCTCCGGGGCGCGCTCCTCCATGCCCGGCATGATGGACACCGTTTTGAATGTGGGACTCTGCACCGCGACCATCCCCGGGATGATTGCCAAGACCGGAAACCCTCGCTTCGTCTGGGATTCTTACCGCAGGCTGATCATGATGTACGCCGACGTCGTCATGGAAAAGGCGGAAGGGCTGGAACCGGCAACGGGAAAGGGCATCCGCAAGCTGCTCGATGAAAAACTCGACGAGGTGAAACACCGCCGAGGCTATTTGTCCGATACGGAGCTTACCGCCGAGGAACTTCAGAAACTCGCGGAAGATTTCAAGAAACTGATCGAAAAACACCTTGGCAAACCCTTTCCCGACGACCCGCTGGAGCAGTTGTGGGGGGCAATCGCGGCGGTCTTCAAGAGCTGGAACGGGAAAAAGGCCATTTCTTACAGGCGGATAGAGGGCATCCCGGACGACTGGGGAACCGCCGTCAACGTCCAGGCAATGGTCTTCGGCAACATGGGCGACTCTTCCGCAACGGGAGTGGCCTTCACCCGCGACCCCGCCACCGGGGACAACAAGTTCTACGGCGAGTGGCTCGTCAACGCCCAGGGCGAAGACGTCGTCGCCGGGATCCGCACCCCGAGTCCGATCAACGACGACACCAAAAACGAACAGAACAAACACCTTGTCAGCCTCCAGCACGCCATGCCGGAAACCTACGAGGAGCTGGACGACATCCGCAATAAACTCGAAAAGAACTACCGGGATATGCTCGATATCGAATTCACCATCCAGGAGGGAAAGCTCTGGATGCTCCAGTGCCGCGTCGGCAAACGCACCGGCATTGCCTCCCTGAACATGGCCCTCGATATGCTTGAGGCGGGACTCATCGACGAAAAAACAGCCGTTACGCGCGTTAACCCGGTGCAGTTGGTTGAGCTGCTCTATCCGATAATCGACACTAGTGCCGAAGCCAGACACGCAGCCATTGCCAAGGGGCTTCCGGCCGGGCCGGGAGCGGCATCCGGGGCGCTTGTCTTCACCGCCGAAGACGCAGTGGCCTCCGCCCGGGCCGGCAGGAAGTGCCTCCTGATCCGCGAAGAAACAAACCCGGAGGACGTCGAAGGGATGCGGGCGGCAGTCGGCATCCTCACCGCCCGGGGCGGCATGACGTCGCATGCGGCCCTCGTTGCCCGCGGCTGGGGAAAATGCTGCATCGTCGGCGCCGGCTGCCTGCAGGTGGACGCCAAAACCAAAACCGCAAAAATCAGCGGTTCCTCTATCGTCTTGAAAGAAGGCGACATCGTCACGCTGAACGGCACACGGGGGCATGTTTACCGAGGCGCTCTCCCAATGATGGATGCGACCGAAAACCCCCGTTTCCAGCAGTTCATGACCCTCGCGGACAAGTTTCGCACAATGGGCGTCCGCACCAACGCCGACACCCCAAGGGACGCAACCGTCGCCCGCGCCTTCGGCGCCGAGGGGATCGGGCTTTTGCGCACCGAGCACATGTTCTATGGCGAAGGCTCCGCTGAGCCCCTCTTCTTCCTGCGCAAGATGATTTTGAGCAATACCGGGGAAGAAAGAAAAGCCGCCCTGAACGAACTTTATCCATTCGTCAAGGCCTCCATCAAAGGGACGCTCAAGGCTATGGAGGGGCTCCCGGTAACAATCAGGCTCCTCGACCCGCCGCTGCACGAATTCGTACCGCAAGACGCCGAAAAGCAGGCAGAGCTTGCCCGCTCGCTTGCAATAACCCCGGAGGAGGTAAAAAAACGGGGCGAGGAACTCCACGAATCAAACCCGATGATGGGGCACCGCGGGGTTCGCCTCGGCATCACCTACCCGGAAGTCACCGAGATGCAGGTGCGCGCGATCTTCGAGTCAGCGGCAGAACTTGTCGCAGAGGGCAGAAAATGCCTGCCGGAGATCATGGTGCCTGTCACCTGCGACGTCTCCGAGACCGAAACGACCAAGCGGGTAACCGACCGCATCTACAAGGAGGTCATGGAAAAATTCGGGATGAAGGAACTGGAGTACAAATACGGCACAATGATCGAGATCCCTCGCGCCGCGCTTTTATCCGACCGGATGGCGAAGAACTGCGAATTCTTCTCGTTCGGCACCAACGACCTGACCCAGATGACCTTCGGCTTCAGCCGCGACGACATCGGCGGCTTCATGCATGATTACCTTGACAAAAAACTCCTCCCCGCCGATCCGTTCCAGACGATCGATCGCGACGGCGTCGGCCAGTTGATCAAGATATCCGTCGAAAGAGGACGTGCGACTCGCCCGAATCTCAAGATAGGCATCTGCGGAGAACACGGGGGAGACCCGGCCTCCGTCGAGTTCTGTTATGAACTGGGCCTCACCTATGTAAGCTGCTCCCCGTTCCGGGTGCCGATTGCCCGCCTCGCCGCCGCCCAGGCGGCGATCAAGGCCGGAAAAGCGGCAGCATAATCGCCTGCCCTTGCGAGGCGCACAGAGACGGAGAATGAAAATGCGGGGCGAACCCATCCCCACCCTTGCCCTCCCCTTGAAGGGGAGTGAATATAAACGCAATAAATTCAATATTTTGAAAGCATCGTTTTCAACGGTAATTTCACGGCGCGTTCATAACCTCAGACACCTTGCGGCTCAGCGCCTCCATCGAAAACGGCTTCTGCAGGAAACCCCGACAGCCGCGGGCGAGTATCTCCTTGGCCTGGCCGTTGATGCTGTAACCGCTGGAAAGGAGTACCTTTACATTCGGATCGATCTCCTTCAAGCGGTCAAAAACAGCGCCGCCCCCCACCTCCGGCATAATCATATCCTGAATCACCAGATCGATCTTTTCCACCTCCCCTGCCCCGTTTTTGACGGCGGTGAATTTTGCGATCGCTTCACTGCCGTCGGCAACAGTCAAAACCTTATACCCCATGGCTTCCAGCATCACTTTTCCGACATCCAGAATCATCTGCTCGTCATCGACCAGGAGGATAGTTCCCTCTCCTGCGATAAATCCCGCTTCTCTTCCGGATTTCGGTTCAATTTTTGCCGTCCCGGAATTGCTTGCCGGCAGGTAAATATTGAAGGATGCGCCCTTGCCTGGTTCACTGTAAACGTTAATAAAGCCGCCATGATTTTTAATTATCCCGTAAACGGAGGCAAGGCCGAGCCCGGTGCCTTTTCCCCTTTCCCGGGTTGTAAAAAACGGCTCAAATATCCTTTTTTTCGTGGCTTCGTCCATTCCCTGGCCCGTGTCCATAACTGAAACCACAACATACCTGCCGGTACTGATATCGAAGGGCCTTACAAAATTATCATCGATAATGACATTTTTGGCATTCAGATAAAGCTGGCCCCCGGTGGGCATCGCCTGACCGGCATTGACGAAGAGATTCATCAACACCTGCTCCATCTGGGAACGATCAGCCTCGACCTTCCATAGATCCGGCTCAGACTTTATCTCTATCACTATGTCCTTTCTGGTGTCGCCAAAAAGCTCCCCCTCTTCCTTCAGTATCTCACCTAAATCATGTTGCTTGACCTCGTACTTCCCGCCCCGGGCAAACCCTAAAAGCTGCCTCGTCAGGTTTGCCCCCCTGCCCACCAGCGCTTCGATGTTCTCGATGTTCCGGCGCAGCTTGTCATCCAGGCCCGCATTGAGGAGGGCAAGCGAAACGTTACCCTGGATTCCCATCAGCATGTTGTTGAAATCATGGGCAATGCCGCCGGCGAGGAGACCGATTGCCTCCATCTTCTGCGCCTGCTGAAGATGCGCCTCCAGCTTCTTCTTTTGCGTTATGTCCGAAAGCGACGCAACCATCCCCGCCGGCTCTCCCTTCGAGTCGAGGATCAACGCGGCGCTTACATAAATATCAAGAATTGTTCCATCCTTGGTCAGACGCGTTGTTTCCATCGTTATGGGCGTCGGCTCTTTCCTCCTGAACAGTTCCCTGATGGGTCCCACTGTTTTGTCCCTCTGATCATCCGGTACAAAAGGAATCGTTTTCCCCTGCAAATCGTCCAGCGTCCAACCGAAAATGTTGGTGAAAGCCCTGTTGATAAAACGAACACGCCCGGCCGGATCGTAAGCCACAATCGGATTGGGGGAGGCATCCAGCACCGCCCGCATATTTTCCTCGCTTTTCCGGATCGCCCTGCCGGCAAGAATACGTTCGGTGACATCCCGGGCGATGCCGCTGATAAAAGGCTCACCCTGCGGGGGACGGACAAGATCGCTTTTGTACTCGAGATAGACAATATCTTTGTCCTTGGTAAAATAGGCGGATGTCCCCTCATAATGTCCCAGTTTCATGATCGTTTCCAGGTATTCGGTTTCAAAAAGAGGGGCCATCTCCGGTTTCATGAAATCGGTAGTTTTTCTCCCGATAAATTCATAGTCGGCATAACCAAAGAAATCAAACATCGCCCTGTTCGCCGAGAGAAAACGACCCTCAAAATCCTGAGTGTAGATCAGATCGGAAACGGAATTGTAAAGTTGCCCGAAGCGTTGTTCGGAAAGCGCCCTCTCCTGCTCCGCCCTTTTCTGCTCCGAGAGGTCCCTTACCCAGACCTGGATGCCCGGCTCATTTTCGATCTTTATAACCCGGGCCGAGATCTCCCCCGCAAAAGAAGATCCGTCCTTCCGCAACAGCTTTACCTCATAGCGCGGCGTCACAACCTCGCCTTTCAGGCGCGCTATGGCTCTCTCCTTTGTAATTTGGCGATATTCGGGAGCATAGATGCGCCAATGCTCCTCCTTGAGCAACTCGTTTTCCTCGTAGCCCAGCATCTCGCAAAGGCGCTGATTAACGAAGATTATCTTCAGGCCCTTCTGGACGAATATCCCTTCAAAGCTCCCCTCGACAAGATTCCGGTATCGTTCTTCTGTCTTCAACAGGGCATTCTCGCGATTGGCTATTTCCTCGACCATCCCTTTGAATCCGTCCGCCAGCAAATCTATTTCCGGATAACTGGGCAGCATATCTTCGAGCCGGTAGTCCCCCTCGGCAATCTTTTTTGCGGCGGCAACCAGACCGGACACGGACCGCAGGGGTTTTTTTAAAACCAGAGCGGCTAAAAGCAATGCCAGCAAGGCCACGGCCGCCACACTCGCCAGATAGATGGTTCTCATTTCCGCAATCTTGCCAAAAGCATCTTCCTTGGACTGGGCTACCAACACCACCCAGCCGGTGGCGGAGGCAATCGCCGTGCTGCCAATTTTTTGTTGATTGCGGAAAATGTAGGGAAAGGTTCCGGTTTCACCGTTTAAGGCCCGCCTGACCGGTTCGGCCTGCTTGATGTTTACGCGCTCGTCAACAAGCCGCTGTTCGTGATGGGCAATGATGTTGCCGAGCCGGTCGAAGACGACGGCATAACCGGTCTTTCCGATGCTGACCTTATTGATAATGCCTTTAAGCTCGGCAAGGTTGAGATAGCCTAAGGCAACCGTCTCTTTCCCGGGCAGGGCCACGGCGATTGTCGGCAAATCGGTCAACAAGGAGGGGAAGGTATCCGAAAAGACAACCTGCCCCGTTGCCAGAGCTTCCCGGAAAAAGGGCTGTCCGGATATATCCGTGTTTATCCGCTCTTTTTGGAAAGGCCCCGTATATCTTATTCTACCTTGCCGATCGACTAATTCAATCCGTTCAAAAACAGCGAACCGACCCTGCAGCAGGCGCAGGAAATCATCATGATTGACGCCTTGCCGCGTGTATCCACTGCGGTCGTTGACAAGCGCCAGAACCCGGAGCGGTTCGGCGATGAATCTGTCTATTTCTCCCGACAGTGCAAGGGCAATCTGTACGTTTCTATTGGATATATCCTGCTCTATCGTTCTGGAAAATATCTGGAGAGCAATGGCGCCGACCAGCGCCAGGGGCACAATGGCCACAAGAATGAAGTTTAACGTCAAGACTTTCCTGATTGTAAAACGGCTGCGCATCATGGAATCAGTTTGCCTCCAGCGACTTCGGCGCGGGGAAATATTCCCGACCATCCGGCAGACGCACCTTTAAACCCTCTGCCATCCGGACCGCCTCGGGTAGGATGACCTCTATTTTTCGACTGCGGGATGTCGTCAATAATTCTTCGGCATCGGGGGATTCATTCAGTTCCTCAATGGTCCTGATGGTGGGGGGCATCATGAACATCCGGCGGGCGCTGTAGGCGGCAATCGCCCGTTCGGGGGTCAGCCAGCAGGAATCAGTCAGTTCGAGATTGTCATGCTCCGGCTTCTGACCGGCAGGGAGAAGCGCCAAAAAAATGCGGGCGTTGAAACGACGGGGGACAATCTCCGGTGTTATCCAATGCGAATAGGGAACAAGCAGATCAGGCGCAAAAACCAGTTTCTCCGTGCTTGCCAACTCGCGCAAGGACAGCCGCCGCTGATAGATTTCCCGCCGATAGCCGGCAAAACGGGAGGCCGCAGCCGGTTCCACCAGGTCAACGACTCCCCCGGAGGAAGCACGCGCCAGCAGAACCCCGGCTTCTTCAAATGTTTCCCTTATCGCCGCCATAAACAGGCCAAGGGCCAAAGATTCAGAAATATCAGGTTCCTGGAGAAGACGCTGCGCTTTTACACCGCTGAATTCCCCCGCACAGCCCTCCAATTCCGGATCGAGATCGGCCTCCTCCAGCAGGCCGCCGGGGAAAACATAGATTTCCTCCCGGTAGGTGCGGCTCTTCACCCGTTTCATAAGGAATACCTCGCAACCGCCCGAAGATCGGTGGGAAAGCAGAACAACGGTTGCGGCATCTGCCGGTTCTTTATTCACTGTTTCTCCTTAACTGAAAGCGAAGCTTAATGCCCATAAAGCCGCCCCGGACGCGACAAGGCGCGTCCCGCCAATTTTCATCCTGCTTTGGGGCGGCAGGCCGTCATGGGGGATTATCCTTATACCCATCCCCAATTATTGCACAAAACACAAGCTGTGATTGATATTTTTATTTTTGCTATTTCGCAAGCATGCCGCCGTCGTTGATCAGTATCTGCCCGGTCATGTAGGCGGAGGCGTTGGAGGCAAGAAAAACGGCAAGCCCCTTCATGTCGTCAATATCGCCGATGCGGCCGAGCGGGATGGCGGCCAGCGTCAGGTCATGGGCGGCCTTGAATTCCGGCTTTTCAATATAGGCCATCATGTCGGTCCGGAAAAAGCCGGGGGCAATCGCATTGACGCGGATATGATAAGGGGCAAGCTTGACTGCCAGATTCATCGTCAGCAGATTTATCGCCGCCTTTGTGGAGTTGTAGGGAACCGCTGGATGCACCAGCTCTTCAGACCCCCGGAAACCCATCACAGACGAGATGTTGATGATATTGCCGCCGCCCTGCTCTTTCATAAGCTGCGCCACCTTCTGGGTTATTATCCAGACCCCGCGCACGTTCACAGCAAAAAGGCGATCCCACTGCTCAAGCGGAAAATCCAGTGTTGGCGCCCCCCAGGAAGCGCCGGCGTTGTTCACAAGAACATCGATCCGGGGAAAGAGTTCCTGCGACTTTTTCAGCATCGCCTCGATATCGTCGGGGCTTCCGACATCGCAGGCAAGGGGAATTGCCCTGACGCCAAATTCTTCGGAAAGGGCCTTCGCCGTCGCTTCCAGGTTTTTCATCTTCCGGGAGACGAGAATGAGATCGGCGCCAGCCTCGGCAAAACCGGTTGCGATGAATTTCCCTATCCCCCGGCCCCCGCCCGTAATCAAGGCGACCTTGCCGCGCAAACTGAATAAATCGTTCAGTCGCATCAACTACCCCCCCCAAAAAAAATCAGGAATACTGAGCCAATTGCAAAACTCTCACATTCTGTCATTCCCGCAATGATTTTAAGCGGGAATCTGGTTATAACTGATTGAAAAACCGTATTCCCGATAGAAGCATTCGGGAATGACAAATAGTTTTGCAATTGGCTCTCAGGAAAAGCTATTATCATCCTCCAGAATTCCCAGAAAAACGTCCACAATTTTTTTGTCGAACTGCTTGTTTTTGTTTGTTTTAATGTCGTAGATTGCCGTTTCATGGTGCAATCCTTTTCTGTAGGGACGATCGCTCGTCATCGCGTCGAAGGAATCCGCAACCGCCATGATCCGCGCCAAAGGCGGGATATCATTCCCGGCAAAACCATCGGGATAGCCCCCGCCGTCCCACCGTTCATGGTGGTGACGAACTATCAACCGCTCATCGTCAAGCAGGGGAATGTAACTCAGTATAGCATCGCCGGTAAGGGGATGCTGCCTGATAATTTCAAATTCTTTTTCGGTAAGATTGCCCGGCTTGAGAAGCACGTTGTCGGGAATCGATATTTTCCCAAGATCGTGGAGCAGCGAGGCGATCCGCAGCCGTTCCACCTCGGGAGGCGGCAGGCACATTTTTTGGGCTATCTTAACGGATGTTTCTGCAACGCGGCGGGAATGTTCCTCCGTGTAATGATCCCGCACCTGAATCGCCGCCACGAGCGCCATAAAGGTACTCGTCAAATTATCATACATGCTTTCATAGAGGATTTTGTTTTCGAGATTCAGGGAGGCCCTTTTCGCCAGGCTCAAAATCTGATGGAGATCGTTTTTGGTAAATACCCCGCCAGTTCTCTTCTTCCGGATGCTAAGCACTCCCAAAACGCTCCCGCGTATCAGCAGGGGCGCGCAAATCAGCGAAGGCAAGATAAAGGGATCACTATCGGAATGCACCATCACCGCGTCTTTTTTATCGATCGCCTCCTGATAAATACCGGTTATGGTCGAGGCGGTGTTTGACCGGTAAAAATCATAATCCTCCCCCTTCTGGGCCTTCGGATAAAATTTACGGTACTCCTTGTCGTAGAGCAAAAGCGCGCAGCTTTCCCCATCGACAATCCTCATAGCCAACTCGACAATGGTCTGAAAAATCTCGTCATTATCCCCGGCGGCCCGCTCCACCGCTTCATAGACATAACTTTTCAGGGAGAGTTGCTCCCGTTCCTCTTTCATGGCCAGGGAATCCTGGGGGGAGACCGGGTTGGGAACAGAACCTTCCCGGAGATACAAATCGACCTTAAAAAGCAGTTTATCGATATCAAACGGCTTCTGCAGAAAATCAACGACACCGTTTTTCATCGCGGAGACAGTAAGGTCAACAGCGGGCCGGGAGGTCATCATGATAACCGGAATATAAAAATCCCTCTCCCGCATCGACTGCAGCAATTCCATGCCGCCCATGCCGGGCATCATGACGTCGGTAATGACCATTTCGCAGGGGTTTTTCTCTAAAAACTTGATCGCCTCAATCCCGTTTTCGGCTTCCAGTCCTTCATAATTCCCCTGCTGCTCAAGCGCCTCGACAATCAGGTTCCGTGTGGGCGCGTAATCATCTACAACCAGAACAACCTTACTCTTCACTTTTTCCATTTTTACGACATCAGGCAAAATCAGCCACCCTTCCGATTTCAAGAGAAAATATGGGAAAAGAATGAGGAAACAGAATCGACGCCTATGCCTTCATTTTTTTCTTGTCGTCTTTCAGCATGGTATCGATAAGCTTGTCCGTTAACTTATTGCAGATATCTTCCGCCTCAATACCCTGTTTTGACAGATAAACTTTATCAGCGGACTTGTCTTTTTTTTCTCCGCCCTCATCAGCAGAAGAAATGTGCCTGGCCTTAACCCGCTGATGCTTGTTGTAAGCATTTATCATGCTGTCAACACTGTACAATGATGCTGCCATATAACCCTCCCCCACTTATTTGCCCAAGCATATCATTGATCGGCGATAAAATGCAAAAACTTTAATATTTTTTAAGATTGGGATGACCTTCTGCGGCTAAACTGTCTTATAAGGCAGGCGCAGCGAGATAATGTTCCTCCCCCTGCGGGCATCCACGTCTATCTGGAAACCGTAGCTCTTAAGCAGCATAAAAGCGTAATACAAACCATGCTCTGCAGCAGGAAGTTTTTTTATCTCGGGAAAAATTTCTGCCCCGCCGGAAAGCTTGTAACAGGAATTGGTAATCTTCTCACCGCTGTCCTGAAAAACGATATTGATATCAACATCGTCATAATCAACAGAAACGGTCAACTCTTTTTCCGGCATACTCTGCATCCTCTGCCGGGCGGAATTGATCAAGGCGGAGATGCAGAGGGAATAACCGGGACCTTCTCCCGAAATGACTGGCAGGTTATCCTTAAACGTCACCGTCATATTAATTTCGTGCTTAAAATCCAGATAGAAATCGGCAAATTTGAGCTCCGCCGCGATCATTTTGGATATATCGATCATCTCCCGGCCACGGGCGGAAAGCGCTAAAATCTTTCCCTCGAAGTTTCTGAATATCGAAAGCATCATTTCCGACTCTCCGGCAAGGATGGATACGTCTTTTTTTATCTTGTCCAGGGCAAGCTCCTTATATAATTCAGGGTGCTGTACCTCGATTGCCTCAAAACTCTTCGAGGTGCGTGCCTGCATCAACTGAACTCTGCCTATTATGCCGCCGAGGGGGTTGGAAAGGTTATGAATAGCCCCGGGGATTATCTTCCCCATAATGTCTTCAACAAAAAGCTGATTCAGTTTCTCGTAAATGTCGGCCTTATCCATGCAGTTCACCTTGTCATGATTATAAAAAATATCTGGCTGCCAGCAACAGGCCAGCAACAATTTCAAAAAAATGATATGTTCCCGTCGTCCTCGTAATCGGGACTCTCCTCTGCGAGCTTTTCGGCAATTTCCTGAATGCACCTGCTTGCCGGAGAGTCAGGAAACAGTTCTACAAACGCCTTTTGCCGGCGAACCGCTTCCGTAATCTTTTCGTCGCTGACAACATGTCCAAGATAATTTACCGTCAAGTTAAGAAAATGGTCGGTGGCCCTGCTCAGTCTCTCCCAAACCTCTTTTGCTTCGGCCGGGTTCTTTACCATATTTACGATCAGACGGAACCTTTTTTTGGCATGGCGCTGATAAAGTACCTTAATCAGGGCATAAGCGTCGGTAAGGGAGGCCGGCTCAGGAGAGACCACAACGATAATTTCCCTGGCCGCCGCGTTAAAATACATGACATTCCCGGCAATGCCCGCAGCCGTATCAACAAGCATGAATTCAATCCTGCTGCGAAGATCGTTTAACCCATCCAGAAGCGTCAATTTTTGTCCCGCTGAGAGTTCCGCCATTTCCGCCATCCCCGATGAAGCAGGCAGAATCATGATCCCTCCGGGACCTTTGATAACCGTTTCGGAAAAACTTTTTTCCCCTTTCAATACGTGATACAAATTATATTCAGGCGTCAGACCCAGGATTACATCAATATTTGCCAACCCCGCATCAGCATCGAGAAGCAGGGTTTTCTTACGCATCCGCGCCAAGGAAACAGCAAGATTGACGGCTATATTGGTCTTCCCGACGCCCCCTTTACCACTGGTTACCGAAATAACCCTTGTTTTGGAGGAACTTTTTCCCCCCGGCGATTCGGTCCTTCTATTTTTCGGAACCTCTTCGCTTTTTATTTTTTTCAGTATCAACGCCTCCTCCATCTCTGTCTCCTCACCCCCTGACGGCCAATCCCTCCGGAATACGGTCAAGTGTCGGGCCGGACACCTGAAACTTGACGCCTGGAAATTTTGCCGACCATCCTTTCATTTGAACCTGCTGCTCCGTTCGGCGGGGGAGACAATATCCGTCAGGCGTACCCCGAATTTTTGATTGACAACGACCACTTCGCCCCTGGCGATCAAGCGTTGGTTGACGTATATGTCCATCGGTTCTCCGGCGAGTTTTGTAAGCTCTATTACCGATCCCTGCCCAAGCTGCAGCAGCTCGTTTATCAATAGGCGGTTTCTGCCGAGTTCAACCGTCAAATTGAGGGGAATATCCAGCAGAAACTCCATATCCAGCGAACCTTTATCATTCGGGCTTTTGTTTGGACGATTGTGGACAAGCTCATCAAAACAACCCTTATCTGCCTCCGCATTGGTCGCCTCTTTCTTTGATTTCAATGCTTTCTTCTGTACATCGTTCCCCAAAAGATTACCACCTCTGTCCTTTTTGGCTGCCCTTTTGCCGCTCCGGGGAGACTCAGGCATCCCGTTCCTTGAACGATCAAGCTCCTTCTGATCCATAAGCAATATCCTCTTTGGCAATTAGTTCTGTAATACGCCCGGCCATATTGCCCTTGTGATAACCAGGCTCTACCTTGTACTTTGCGACACCTTCCACAAATGCGGTCAGCGGAGCCGCCACTAATTGATTCAAACGTATGACATCCCCTTTTTGGAGTTTTACCAAATCCTTGCCCTTTATCTCGGTTTTTCCCAACTCCACCGCAATGTCCAAGCCGACCATCATCAGATAATCCTTAAGCCTTCCCTCCCATATCTTATCCACTTTCACCTTTTCGCACTGAAAGCCGGCCTGCAGTTTTTCCCTGATGGGTTCAAGGGATGAATAGGGAATGCACATGGACATTACGCCTGTTGTATACCCCAATTCCACCTCATAATTGATCACGATAACTACGTCTGCAGGGGAGACGATCTGCACAAACCGGGGATTAATCTCCGAGCGCAGATAGGTAATTTCTATATCAAGCAACGACTTCCAGGCGGTTTCCAGATCAGACAAAGCGCTGAGGGCTATTTTTTTTATCAGGTTGTTCTCAATGGGGGTAAACTCCCGCCCCTCAATCTTATCGGGAGTGGTTTCGGAGCCGCCAAAAAGTAAATTGACCAGGGTAAAAATAATCTCGGACTCAAATACAAAAAGGGCGCTTCCCCGCAGCGGCTCCATCCTGAACAGATGCATGCTGGTCGGAGCTGCAAGCGTATTTGTAAATTCCAAAAATCTCAGCATCTCTGTCGAAATGATTTTTATGTTTACGACCCTTCTCAGGATAGAAGACATCGTTCCCTTGAATATTCGGGCGAATTTATCGTTTGCCATCTCCAGGTTCGGCATCCGCCTTTGCATGATCCTTTCCTGACTCGTCAGATCATAAGGAACAGCGCCCTCCAAAGCAGTTTCTCCGGCGGCCTCTGTTTCTTCTCCGGGGATACCTCTAAGAAGGGCTCGAATCTCTTCCTGACTCAATATGTTCGCCATCTATATCCATCCCTCCTCGCCGAATACCGATCTTCCCCGCTTCCTCAAGTTTCATGATTGTTTCAATTATCTTCCTTTGGCTGGACTCCCCATCCGCAAGTCGTACCGGGGGCATCATCCGGATCTTTTTCTTCATAATTTTCGCTTTCCGTTTGGGCATGTTGCGATAGATTTTATCCCGTGCGTTTTCATCAACCAGTTTAAGGGCACGAGAAAGATCCTCGGAACTGATCTCGCCCAACAGCACCTGCATTTTTTTGTCATCGAGTTTGAGGACATCGTCAAAACTGAACATGAAATTACGAACCGCGGACGCAATCTCAGGCTCCATCTTATCAAGGGCGGAAATAACCGCCCTATTGCTGGCGGGACCCATCTTTTTCAATATCTCTCCTATAAAACGTGCGCCGCCAAGCTTGCGCTCGCCTGATGCGTTTGCGGGTATCTCTTTTTCCAGCGTATTGGCTACCTCCTCAATGAATTCCAACGGCACTTCCTTCAGAATTGCCATCCTCCTGATTATCTCGCACTGCAGGGTCGGCGAATAGCACTCCAAAATTTCCGCCGCTTGTCCGGGAAGCAGATGGGCCATAATCAGCGCTATCGTCTGAGGATGTTCCTTTTTTGTGAATTCTGCCAGTATCCCTGGGTCAACACCCCTTAATTTTTCAAGAATCGGGTTTTCCGAATCTCTGTCGCTTGAGATATCCCCCAATATCTGCGGGGCATCTGCCTGTGCCGGCTGACCCATCCGGCAGAGCCGTTTTGCCAACCGCTTTTTTTCTCGCATAGCTGATCGTCCCATTCGACTTGTCATGCCCGGCGATATTGAAAAGATCGGGCACGCCTGCCATAAGGCAGTTTTATTAGTCATTATTTTGACGATTCTCGCCGCCGGCGAATCGAACCCCTGCTTTTCCCGGAGTTTGCCAATCATACCGCAGGCATATTCACCGGAAAGCTATGAGAAAAGCACCCTGTAATCAACCGGCCCGCTTCAGTAAACGATAAGGCCGCTGCCGGGAATGTGATCACGACCGCCGCCAGCGAAACCCTTTGAGCCGGCGAGAAGTCAGAGAATATCGCCTGTAATTTCGCCCAAGGCTCAAAATATTGACACTTCTTTTTGCCCACTCAAACAGAATTTTGACGTTGAACCTCTTTGGATTTTCACTATAGGCATTTGCTTACATGAGTTATCTCCAGCATCAAATTTATATTGTGTATCCCGCCCGGGGTTTTCAACTTAGCTATATTATTAGGAGATTATTCGCTGAAGCCCGCTGTTGAGTCCCACGATATTGTGGGCAAAAGCTTGACTGTCTTGCTAAAAAGTCCATTCGTTGACTATCCCCTCCCTATTCTATACGCAAACAATATGCCATCATCTTACAAACAGTTTCCCGCGCCTAAACCCTATTTTTGCAAAAGAATCGTCCCGATAACTTTATTGCAGAATTTGCCATTCATCCGTCCGGGCCTTGAGAAAATATCGTTCACCGGGAAGAATAAAATGGGCTGCCACGAGCTATCCCAATAAAGCCTTGGAACGGTATCCGGGAAGGAATACTGACGATGATTTAAGATCGGCTTGCAGGTAAAGGGGAAAGGTAATTCCCCTTGCAAAACTGACAACGGGAATTACCTGAGTTCCTGAAATCAGGGCGGCGGCGGGAGTCGAAATGATATGTTAATATATTGTATTTATTGCTATTAGAGAATAGATGTTCTCAGTGATATCCCCAAAAATATCAGTGGCAACCTTATATTGCCCTAAAGCGGGCGGTTTGAAAATGTACCGCTCTGGACGGTATTTCAGTGAACTACCACGCAATGTGAAGTATAGCAGAATAATCATGATTGTGCATCCAATTTGTTGCGGACCAGCAATTTCAGAGTTCTTGACAGTTTGTTACCGTCCGACGAACCCGTCTTACGGGATATTCACCGGCGCAGTAGGCGCAAGTCCCTTGAGAATCCGACCGCCAGACTAACCGTTGGCTATAACACTCCCCAAAATCTGGACAGGGCAACCTGGTGCATGGCAGGCTGCCATAACGGAGGAAAAGGAGGAAATTATGGCAGGCAACATACACAAGAGTCATGAGGCGGCTTTTAAGGCAAACGTTCTATCTGGTCCTGAAGGTCCGTGAGTGCGGTTGTTTACTGCATGCTGATCAGTCCTTTTGCTGTGAATGATATCGTTTCCCTTTACCTTATCACAATTTCGATCTATGATGTGTCTGATATAAACAATCAATTTCAGTTGCGGATTGTTACGAACAAAAAAGAGGCTGAGATGGAAAAAAGACCCGAAATCAAAGATGATCGTGTGAAACAACTGGAGATTCTCAATCCTGTCAAAAGAAACAGCCCGTTTCTATCATTCCGGTATTCCTATCGGGAAGTATCTTCTGTGGGCGGAAACACTTACGTAAAAGCCAAAGAGAAGAAGTTTGAAAACAGCAAGTTCACGTCAGAGGAGTTTGAGGGTGTGGCGCCGGGAAATCATCTGGCGGCAGAGATGCAGCAGATGTTTTTCGGACAGATAGCGTCATTGGTGAAGGCATTTACAGCGTTTCTGCCAGGCGTAAAGAGGGATAAAAGAGGCTGAATTTAAGGGGCAGTTGCCAGCTCTTGCCGGATAATCATTGCGATCATAATATTGCTTTGGAAAATATTTAAGAGTTACTCCATGAATCTACCTGAAAGAAATGAAAAAATCTTCGCCATGAGGGAATCCGGAGCTACATACAGTAAAATAGCAAAAGACTTTGATATCAGTATAGAAAGAGCACGGCATATATACCTCAGGTTGAAGGAACTAAAAGATAATTTCGATTCATCCCCAGTTTTCAAAAAGCGATTATCAAAGAAGGTTCAAATTGCATTAACTGAATATTTCGGTTCAGAAGACATATTGGAGAACCCTCAAATTATTGCCGATATGAGTGCGGTAAAGATACTGAAGATCAGGAAGATTGGCAGGAAATCATTGAATGAGATAGCCACGGCGCTACATGAGGCTGGATATGAGCGATGGTATTGAGAATTGAGTGTCCGGCAAGAGCTTCTTAATGTCGCTGTGGCGTTCTTATAAGATTTTCTTTTCCGATAGCGACCATAATCTCTGCGGGGTTTTTTCTAACAGCATTTACATTGCTGAGATTTCAACGACTTATTATTGTAGTCAGCGAAGGCGGTCGGTTCGGTTTTGTAGCAGAGTTCGACCCGTAATGGTTAGCCCCAAAGACATGCGCTGGTTATTGTGTCCACCTACAAGTCCGCTATATTTGATATGGAATAGAAGTGAGGATTACCACTTAAAGGAACTCCGTAAGCGGCAGATCAACGTCATAGGGAAAGATTTGCGCCTTGAGCCAGGCGGGATGTCCCTTGGTGACGCCGTAGTCGTCGGAACAGGTCCAGAGTCCCGCGAAGGTAAGGCGCGCCTCCCTCGGCACCGTGGCAAGCTTCTCGTCGCTCCAGAATTCTGGCTTCAGTATCCGTGATCGTGCCATTTATCTTGCCGTGCTCAAGTAGGTTTCTCGGTTCCTGTAGACCGGCTGGCAACCGAGACATACTCCCTCAATATCTGGGGACTGATGAACAAACGGAATCCGTCGCTGAGAAGCTTCTTGATCTTCTCTCGAGAAGACTGATGCCAGGGAGAACTGCTGTCCGAAGCATACACAATGATGTTTGTATCGAGGAAGCAGAATTTATCGTCCGTTTTCGCCATAGATTTCTTCCCGCCGGAATGTTGTATTTTTGGGCCAGCCGTTCCAGTCCCAAGTCTGACATTCAAAGGCCACATGTCCGTTGTCGCCGGGACCGATCGCCTTTTCATCTACCACCACAAGCATTCTGTAGTCGCCCGGAGAAACGTCCGGCGGAAATTCCAAAAGCAGGTTTGCCTTGCGGTTCTTCCCCACCCGTGCGGTTGTTTCAATTGTTCTCATTGAACATTACCTCCATAATTAACTGAGCACAATGTAACTCTTTCGCCACTGAATATCAACTGCTTTTCTGGCGCCCTCAGCAAAGAATGAGCAATTCTTCTATATCCAGAATGAAGTCGGAGAAAAGCTCATTCCACCGTAAAATGACGGCCAAAGCAATCAAAAGGATATCCTGCTTTTTTAGGATCAGTACGTTTTCTTTGGCAAAGTTGAGCTTATAGCCCCTCTTGTGCCGCGTGGAGATCAGCGTTTCCACATTGAGCACGGCCACAGAAAATGGTGGACAAATAATCTGATTTAGCCAAGAAGGGTGAGGGGAAGTAAAAGGAGCCCCCTCGCGTTTCTTGACCGATTCGATGAAGGGACTCCTGCCCAGAGAAAGGCA